>JAXIPA010000014.1:0-16799 GCA_045403145.1 Nitrospirota bacterium
CATACTCGCTCCGGATGTCGTGCGCCAATTTGTGCGCGTCAGCGGACGTTTCGGGGTTGATCACCACCTGGGTGATGCCGCCGCGGTCCCGGAGGTCGATGAAGATAAGGCCGCCATGGTCCCGCCTCGTGTTCACCCACCCCATGAGCGTGACGACGGAGCCAACGTCCTTATTCGTCAGTTCACCGCAAGTATGCGTCTTTTTGTGTGATGTCACGAGTGCGTCCCCTCTTTCCCGAGATACAAAAACAGGCTGGATAATAGCATCTCACGCGCCACAAAGTCAAGCGCCCCGCGCCGAAAATCGCGTGGATACGGAAACAGGGATATGCTATAGTAAAAACCATGATCTCGCGATTCCTCGCCTGCGTCGCCGCTGGTGCGATGCTTCTCTGCGCGGGCCGGGCCGACTGCCAGACGAAGCCGCTCAGGCTCACGCCCGCCTACACGATAAAACACGGCGGTCTCAGGTCGCCCGTTCCACCGGCGAGCACGAGCATGCCGAAGCTCGGTCTTGCGCTTGCGGGCGGCGGCGCCAAGGCCGCGGCGTCGATAGGCGTCCTGAAGGTCCTGGCAAAGGAGGGCATCCCCGTGTCCTTCATCGCGGGCACCAGCATGGGGGCGGGTGTGGGCGGTCTTTATGCCGCGGGCTACACCCCGGACGAGATCGAGCGGATATTTCTCGAGAACAACTGGAACGACCTCTTCACCGACACCCCGCCGCGGGCGACCCTGACACAGGAGCAGAAGGAAGCGAGCAGCCGCCATTTGCTCGAGTTCGCCGTGCACCGCGGCAGCTTCACGACGCCGTCGGGCCTGTCGGCAGGCCAGAAACTGACCAATCTGATGGCTATAAAAACCATCGCCGCGTCGTTCGAAGCGGACTTTGATTTTGACAAACTGAAGGTCCCCTACCGCGCAATCGCCACCGACATCGAAACCGGCGATGCCGTGGTCATCAGCCGCGGCCTGCTCCATGAGGCGATGCGGGCGAGCTCGGCCATCCCGCTCGTATTTCAGCCCGTCGAAATCCAGGGCCGGCTGCTGGTGGACGGCGGTCTCGTCAACAATCTTCCCGTCGACGTTGTCCGGGCCATGGGCGCAGACGTTGTGGTCGCCGTTGATGCATCGACCAAACTCGAGAACAGAGAGCGGCTCACGTCGCTGTTCGAGATCATGAGCCAGTCCACGTCGCTCCAGGTGCGGCGCGAATCGGAACGACTGGCGGCGCTCGCGGACCTCGTGATCACGCCCGACACCTCCGAGTACTCCTTTGCCGATTTTCCCGCGATGAGCGACGTCATCCGAAGGGGCGAAGAAGCTGCCCGCGCCGCGCTTCCCCGCCTCAGGGAAGTGCTCCGGGCGAAAACACCCCCCCCGCGCGGAAAGGAACGCTTCAGCATCACCAGCCTGGTCGTCCGGAGAAACGTGAACGTCTCGGAAGCCACGCTCCGCTACGCCATGTCTCCCGTTTTTTTTCCCCGTGAATCCACCGTTGATGACCTGCTTGCCGTGCTCGGCGAGATCTATCGCCTCGGCACCTTCGCCGATGTCGCCCTGGACCTGGAAAACGAAGGGGCCGGCACGCGCGCCGTCCTCACGGTGGAGGAAAACCCGGTGGTACGCGGCATCGAAATCTCCGGCAACACTATCGTCCCGACCGCGGAATTTCTCGCGGCGCTCTCCTGGCAGGAGGGCATCCCGTTGAACACGACACGGCTGTCCGCGGCGCTGGACGGGATCGTGGAAAGGTGCAGGAGCCAGGGCTTTCTCCTCACGCGAGTCGAACGCGTGGGCATGAAGCCCGACGGAAGGACCCTCGAGCTCGTGATGTTCGAAGGCAGGGTGGATTCCTTCCGGATCGTCGGACAGACAAAGACCCGTCTGTCCATGATCCTGCGCACGATCATGACCCAGCCGGGCAAACCCCTGAACTTCAACACCGCGGCCGTCGACATCCAGCGCCTCTACGCGCTGGATTACTTTGAGTCCCTGAGCGCCGATATGACCAAGAGCCCGCAGGGAGGCGTTGACCTCACGATCAAGGTCAGGGAAAAGCCGACGAACAAGATCAGGCTCGGCTTCCGGTACGATCTCGGAGACCGCTTCACCGGGCTCACGGACATCATCGTGGACAACGTTACGGGCAGAGGGGATAAAACGTACCTCAACATGCGGTACGGCAACTATGCCGACATCACGCTCGGCTACCAATCCCCGGTACTGAGCATGTCCGACTTCGTCCATTCCATACAGGCGTTCTACCGGGAGCGGCGCTATTTTCTGTATGAGAACAAACGGAGGGCCAACGAGCTGATCGTGGCACGGACCGGCGCCGAATACGCCGTCGGATACCCCTGGTTCCGGTTCGGCGATACCCGCCTGCGCTACCGGTACACCACCGACAGCACGGAGACGGTCACCGGCGTCGCTCTTCCCCGGGATGTCGTTCGCATAGGAAGCCTGGCGTTCCTGTCCACGATCGACACGCGTGAAGAATACGTCTTTCCGCGCTCCGGCGTGCTCTTCAGGGGGGATTTTGAGATGGCGCGGCCCGAGTTCGGAAGCGGCATCAGCTTCACCAAGGCCTCGCTCTACGTTCAGGGGAACAGACCGCTCGCGGAACGGCATACGCTGGTGCTCGAAAGTTCCGCCGGTCTCGGCAGCGGCGCACTCCCCTACCACGAAAAGTTCGGGATCGGCGGAGGGAGCTATCTTCTGGGCATTCCGATGATGGGGTACCAGCGCAGGGAGTTCGTCGGCCCGAATGAGCTGGGGTTCTCCGCAGCGTACCGTTATAAGGTCCTTGATTACCAGCTCAAGGCTGTCAGGGCCGTTTACCTGAACGTTTCAGGACAGGCGGCCAATGTCTGGGACGACAGAAGAAACATGTCACCTGGTGATTTGCGGAACGGCGCCGGCATCGGCGTCCACGCGGACACGCTGATCGGCCCGGTAAAGTTCGATTTCGGAGTCGGCGAGCAGCGGCGGTACACGGTCTATTTTGCGGCGGGGTTCGATTATTAGCAGGCGCTCAGGATGTAAATACAGGGGAGCAGCGTCGTTGCGGACGGTCACGGTTTGCTCGCGCCCATGAAGCAGAAGGGGTCTTTTTCCTCGAACACGTTCAGGCCGTGGCTGTAGGCGCTGGCGAGGCAGCCGCCGCAGGCAGGGCGGACGACACATCCGCGGCAGGCATTACACCCCAGACGGTACCGTCGCGCGGCCTCCGAGTCATAGATCTCCGCAAGGCCCTTATGGTGAATGTTCCCGATGGGTGACGGGAACTTGCGGCAGGCATGGACCTCGCCGTCGGCGAGGAGCGATACGAAGTTGAAGGCGGCCCCGCACCCGTATCCCGTGCACCCGCCGAAGAGGTCTTCGCCCTCCTCGTGCCGCAGGATGTTGATGAGGTTGTCCTTGATGCCCATGACGGGGTTGGTCTCGGCCGCCTTGAGATACTGTTCGAGGAACTGCCGGTACTTCTCCCGGTCCGGGAGCCTGAGGTTCGCGCCTTCGCCGAAGAGCGAGAGACGGTTGAAGTGAAACACATCGGTCTTGTCCCTGAGCAGCTCTGCAAGGGGGATGACCTGGTCCCTGTTTGCGCTCGTGAGCGTGAGCATTACCATGCTCGAGATGCCGAGCTCGCGAAGCACGCCGAGGAACTTCATGATCCGGTCGAAATGGCCGGCGCCGCGGATGCTGTCGTTGTGCTCGCGCAGCCCTTCGAGGCTCACCTGATAGAATGAGGGTTTCCCGATCGCGATGATCTCCTCGATCCGCGCGGCGGGCGCGGGGTTCCCGAGGATGGCGGTGCTGAAGTTCCGCTCTACGGCTGCGCGATAGACGGCGTTGAATTCGGGATGGAGGAGCGGGTTTCCGCCGGTGAACGAGACGGCCCCCTGCACGCGCCTGCTCCTCACGAACGACCGCAGGTCGTCGAGGACCGTTATCGCCTGGCCGAGCGTGAGCGGCGGACGGTCGCTCCGGTCATAACAGTGCTTGCAGTGCAGGTCGCAGGCCTGGGTGATATGCCACTGCAGGGTAAAGGACGGGGAGGAGAAAAACTCCTCGTCGTTTTTTTTGTCCGATTTGAACACCGCCGGGTCCCTCCTGATGTGAGAGGGCAGGGAGAGCAGGATGCCGCTCCAGACGGCGCGGCCGATGGCCGCATCGACGGCGCCCACGGGCAGACCGCCTTCGGCTGCTACGGTTTCCGGCGCGATCCCTTCCACGACCATCTTCAGGACCAGAAAGTCTTCGTCAGATGCAGGCCGGGCCTTGGCCCTGCCGCTCTTCGGGTCGAACCAGACGAGGACCCGCTCGCCGCTCCGCGCCGGCATTAGGGGAGCGGAGACACGCGACAAATCCAGGAATGCCGGCAGGCCCTTCCAGGAAAGCTCCAGGAGCCGCAGCACGGGATTGACACTGAGGGTTTCTGTCTCCGGGGGAATCAAATGGGATTCGCCGGCCGCTGACGCGATGGCCCATTCCAGCCTGGCAAGGTCGGGTAAAAAAGGGGGCATGTCCAGTGTTTTCGCTTGTTCAAGGAAATCCGGGAACGTTCGGGCGTCGGACATATCGGCACATTCCGTTAATATCCGCGACCGAGGTTCTTTACCGAGGACGGAGAGGCATGCGGGGTAGATTTCGCTAAGGGTTTTTATCATGAATAATGAGGAACGAGAGCGATTTCAAATCAGAATCCCGGGCCGGCGGGTGATATGCCCGCCTGCCCGGGACCAGGTATGTATCCGGCGCTCCGGATCGGAGGCCGTTGGAGCGCAACGTCGTGCGCCCTGTGTCCATGTTCTGTTTCCGTTGATAGTGCGACCGCACTATTTTTTGGTGCCGGTTCAGCTGCCCTGGGGGGGAGCATCTGCCGGTTTCTGAGAACCGCTTCAGCTGCCCTTGGCCGGAGTCTGCTGCGCGTCACCTTTTTTCTTGCCGGCTCAGGCGCAGCCGCCGGCCATCAGTGTGGTGCCCGCCAGAAGACCTGCTACTCCGAGCCCCGCCAGGAACTTCCTAAGATCCTGTCTATCCATAGTACACCTCCTTTCATGCGTGATGGAAAATTCAGGTGGATTTGAGGTGGTTCCATGGAAGAGTCTAACATCCCGCGAATGCCATGTCAAGGCAGGGGCCAATTAAACATTCTCTTGCGGGACGCGGCGAGGGAGGTGAAATGACGCCTTAGCCTTTTGCGGCCTTTAGAAGCTTTTCGAGCTTTTCTGCACCGACGCATTCCCTGGCATAGGCGCACCACTCGATGCAGGACGTGCCGATGGGCCGGGCGTTCAGATGGCCGCACTTCTTGCACTGAGTCTCGGGCTCATCGCTCCAGATCTCGATCTTCTCGCCGCACTTCTGGCACCGGATGTCTTCGGGCTTCGGCGAACGTATTTCAATGCTTCCTGGGCAACCTTCTTTAAACATGTTTCTACTCTACCACACTCGGCGATTGTTATCTATGACCTACATCATAAGGGTCTTTGGCTGCTGCATCGGGTCCTGGATTCTGGATCATCCGGCATCGAGCATCAAGTATCGGTTTTTGTTTCATCCAGCATCACCCCTTGATCGTGTCCTTCACCGCATCGGTGATCTCGATCTTGAAATTGTAGGGAATAATCTGCCGTTCAATCTCCACGGGAATGAACAGGTTGATCATCCCTCCCTTCAAACCCGCGGCGGCATCGCTGTCGAGCGGCAACAGGGGCCGGATATCATAGCCCTTTTTCTGCTGCGAAAAAAAGACCTTGTCGATCGGAATCACGGCCTCCTGCACCGCTGCGTGCGGCGGCACAGGCTGGTCCGGAATGGGATTGTTCCGGTCCTGGAAGCGGACGCCCGAATGCATGAGCCGGTGCGTCTGCCTGTTTACGTCCGTATATTCGGCGCGGTCCCACAGGACCTTCACCGTGGACGCGGTCAGGTTCTCCAGGCGCATTTGAAACGACTGGTCGCCGACCGAAAAGGAGACGGCCATGGTAGCGTCCCGGAACCGGAGCGCATCGGACGCCGCCGGTTCGACAAGCCGATACGTAAGACGATACCGGACCAGGTTCTGGATGATCTTCTCGAGCTTGACATTGAGCGTCTGGCCTTCTTTGATCGCACTGAGCGGCATGGTCACCGGCTTATAGTTTTCCTTCCGTACTTCCAGAATCGCCCTGGATGCGAGCCCGGGGTCAACAGGCACCTCGACGCTCACCCTGGCGGGGGAACGGTATTGTTGCTCAGTGAGGTCGCGGCCCGAGACGACCTTGATGTCGGCGTCCGGCGGATCGGCGAAGACCTTGAAGTTCTTCTGGACAACGCTTGCGCATCCCGATGAAAAGAGCACCACGAGCGCCATAACGGCATATCGTTTCATGTTCCCCTCCTCTGCCTGAGTGCATGCACCTCTGTTGTCATGATAACACAGCGGTTCCCGTCTGTCACGGCAATCTCAAGGCAGTTTAACGACGAACTCCATTTCCTTGTCGCCCAGCAGGAAGCGCTTACGCACCACCTTCACCGTGACCACATCGCCCTGCTTCCGGTAAAAGAGCTCGATCCTCAGATCATCCGAAGTCTTTATCGGAACACCGTCGAATGATACCAGCGTGTCCCCCGCCTTGATGCCCGCTTTCCGGGAAACGCTGTCTTCGGGCAGGTCCGTGATGACGAGCTTCCCCTCGCTTTCCTTGAGGATCACCATGAGTCTGGGAGTTTTCACACCGTCCAGCGCCTCGGGAAAGATCAGGTAATCGCCTATGTCCGGGGCGACCTCGGCCTCATTCAGGACCGTCGCATACTCGTATCCGTTCCGCCGGAGCGTCCGTTTCGGGATACCCGAGCCATAGGCGAGATGCCCCTGACCCGCGAGCACGACCACCTGCCGGTCGGGATTCTTCTTCAGGTACTCGTCGATGGACATCGACATGGTTTCGTCCCAGAGGATCTGCGCCTGAAAGAAGAAGTCGAAGTTTTTCTCGCCCCTCCCCTTGTGCTGCGTGAATACCTGCTTCATCCGGTCCCGGTATTCGGCGTCGGAAAAATCCAGGTGGGAGGGGATTTCCTTCTTCTCGTCATCGGTGAGCGAATCCATGCCTTCGCGGGAGACCTTGTCGATGATTTCCCGCCGGAGATTCAGGGCAATAACGGGTATCCCCTCGGCGCGAGCGAAGTCGAGGATCGGCTTGTACAGATTGTAATCGAAGATCCAACGCTTGAAGTATTCCGACTTCACCAGAAATTCCCGCTCCCCGGTCTTGCCGCTGATGTAATCGTCGAGCGCGGGCTGGAAGGGCCGCTGGAACATCTCCATGCCGATTGCGAGCTTCGGGTTCTTCCGGTGAAGGCCCTTGATGACCTGGAGCTGGACCGTATGGTGCGCGAACCGGTCGTGGTATTCTCCCACGTATACGATCTTTTTCCCCGCTGCGCCGTCGATCACCCGCGACAGCGACGTGAGCGCCGAAACGTCAATCGCGCGCGGTTCCTCCCGCAGTTCCATCTCTATCCCCCTTCCGGAATCCCCGGTTGTCCGCGTGCCGGCTCCCCGGGAATCGATCGCCAGGGAACTACTGTCGCCGTATGCAATCAGGGTGCGGAGCGCTTCGTCCGCCCGCGCCGCGGTTTTGGCCTGGACCATCACCACGACCTTGTCCGCGTTCCAGGGGTTCTTCTTTGCCGTAAGGTTCAGCTCATCGTCCGCCGCCTCGTCCCTGCCGTAGAGTCTGTTGACGAGCGGATGGTCTTTCCCGAACACGACAAGGGATGCTGTTCTGATGTCCGCGTCCCTGATGCCGTCGGCAGTGCGCTCCTCCGCCCCGCGCTGTTTCCAGGCGGCGATGGCGCCGGTATAGAGCTCCGCTCCGGTTGCCGGGAGAAGAAGCAGCGGTTTCTCCTCGCTCAGGACCTTTGCCAGAAGCGGCGGCGTCTCCGCGTCAGTGAGCTTCCGGGGGACGTCGTAATCAGGGTCGATTGCCGCCGACAACGGCTCATCGCCGACATCGAGCACAACGTGCTTCTTTTCGGCATCGAGCTTCACGGTCTCCGCCCTGCTCTTGCCCCGAATAAAGGAAATAACTACGGGAACGTCAAGGGTATATACGTCGCCCTTTTGGACGAGGTCGAAGCTCACCTCGAACATGCTGCCGTTCCGCCGGACCGATGCATTCTCCATGCGCAGGTCCGGAAGGCCCTTCCGGTCAACCCACTGCTGGAAAAACCAGCCAAGGTCCTTTCCTGTTTCTCTCTCGAACAGCTTCCGGACATCGTCCCAGTAACTCGCCGCGGTAAAAGTTTCTTCCGAGAGAACTCCGGCGGCGCGGGAGAACGCTTCCTCGTTTGACAGCCGTCTCAGTTGATGAAAGACCATGGCTGCCTTGCCGTGGCCGACGGCCCGGGAAGCCGGGGCATCGCCGCCGCGGAAATCCCTGAGTGAAACTTCGTTCTTTGCGTTCGTGTGGATGCCGTAATCCAGCAGCGCCTGCTTCCTGAATTTCCACCCGGTTTCCTTTTTTTCTTCGCCCATGAGCTCGTTTCGGTAGACCAGGAACCCTTTCACCCAGGAAGGATTTTCCGTCTGTGCGGGAGCCGGGGCGGCGCCAGGACCGTCTTTTTCCCCGGATGAAGCGGGATGAGCAAGCGTGAGGGAAAGAATGAACATCACGACAGTCATGATGTACGGACTGAGAGTTGTTTTTTTCATAAACTCCTTCTATCCATCTGGTAAAATAGGATGCATCACATATTATCAGAAAAACGCGGAAATGGCTACATTCCTGAAACCCGGCCGGATGCGCCGTAATATTCCTTTTGCGCCTGACAAATTGTCTTGAATTTGCTTTAATACCTATCTATAATGAGAACCAATTTACCAACTCGGGTCAGGAGGGGGAGTATAACATGGCTTTAAAAAAAGGCGCACAGAAGAAAAAAGCTGCCAAGGCCGGGACGAAAAAGAAGAAGGCGATAAAAAAACCGGTGAAAAAAGCCGTCGCCAGGGCCGGGAAAAAGCCGGTGAAGAAGGCCGCCAAAAAAACGGCCAAAAAGCAGGCGAAAAAGACGACCCCATCCGCGGCTCCCGCAAAGATCGAAGCAACCAGGCCGGTAAGGCTGTCCCCTGCCCTGCAGAAGCGGAACGAGATGCTGAAAAAACTCCTGCTGAAGAAACGGAACGAGGTGGTGACGGGCTTGGAGACCCAGATAGGCCGCAAGCTCACCAGAGAAACGGGCCAGAAGATCGATTCGGCCATGGACAGCGCCGACCAGTCGGCCCTCGATGTGGACCAGGGGATCGACTATTCCCTGCTGGAGATGAAGTACGAGCAGTACAAGGACATTGCCGACGCCTTCCGCAAGCTCCAGAACAATACCTATGGGTTATGCGAAGAATGCGGCAACGAGATCAGCATCAAGAGGCTCGAAGTAAATCCCCTGGCACGCTACTGCATCGAATGCAAGACGCGCAAGGAGGAGATCGAGAAGATCCAGAAGGAGGAGACGAGGTTTAAGGAGTGAAAGCCCGTTCGCCTCGCTCAGGGTGACGGCAGGAAAGCGCCGTCAGTTTTTCTTGACAAAAAGGCGGCAATACAGTATCTTATGCCTCTAAAATTTTTCTCGGGGCGGTGTAGCTCAGCTGGTAGAGCAGGGGAATCATAATCCCTGTGTCCGGGGTTCGAGTCCCTGCACCGCCACCATTAGATTGTTTTACATAGTCCCATGAAGTACATAAGCCCCTTGAAAATAGGGGCTTTTTCTTTGTCTACAATCCATTGTTGTTCGATAAAATCCATTGACAAACGAGACAAGTGTAGGGTATTCTGTAGGGTATCCGGGGAAAATTTTGAGGTCGTATACTCAAAATACCCTACAAAACAGGAGGCGACCCTTGTTAACAGCGGCCAAAATAGCTCACATACCCCCCAAAGAGAAGCCATACAAGGTCAAGGATGACCATGGCCTCTATTTGATTGTGACCCCCTCAAGAGGGCGTTTATGGCGTTATAGGTACAGATTCGCAAGCAAGGTCAAAGACCTCGCTATCGGCACGTTTCCCGATGTTTCCTTAGCCGAGGCACGGGATAAACGAGACGTGGCACGGGAACAGTTAAAGAACGGCCTTGACCCTGCCGAGGTTAAAAGAGCGCAAAAGACAATAGTGGCACTGGCTGCCGATAGACAATCAGCGGAAACCTTTGAGGCTATAGCCAGAGAATGGCACGAGAAATTTTCCGTTAATAAAGCGGAGAGTACAGCCGAGACAACGATCAGGCGGTTAGAAAAGAATGTTTTCCCGTGGATGGGTGCGCGTCCCATAGCCCAGATTGATTCCCCCGAATTGTTGGCAGTTCTTCGTCGTATTGAATCGCGGGGAGTGATTGAATCGGCGCGAAGGATAAAAATAATTTGCGGCCAAGTTTTCAGATACGCTGTCGCTACAGGACGGGCAAAGCATGACCCCTCAGTTAGTCTGAATGGTGCTCTTGCCACTCCTAAGAGTAAACACATGGCCAGCATAACCGACCCCAAAGAGATACCTTTTCTGCTTCGCGCTATAGACTCATATCAGGGCAGTTTCATTGTGAAGTGTGCCCTTCAGTTCCAAGCTTTGACCTTTGTTCGACCGGGGGAACTACGTAATGCCGAATGGTCTGAATTTGATCTTGACATGGGCATCTGGTCGATTCCCGCTGAAAAGATGAAGATGAAACAGCCGCACATCGTTCCGTTATCACGGCAGTCTGTAGAAATCTTGAAGGAGCTTCGACCCTTGACTTCTACGCGGGGCAAATATGTTTTCCCGTCGCACAGGTCGGCTACGAGACCAATGAGTGAGAATACTGTAAATGCCGCGTTGCGCCGAATGGATATTGAGAAAGATAAAATGTGTGGCCATGGTTTCCGAGCAATGGCACGAACTATTCTTGATGAAGTTCTGCAAGTCCGGCCTGAATTTATCGAGCATCAACTTGCTCATGCGGTGAAAGATCCGAACGGCAGGGCATACAATCGAACCGCATACCTTGACGAGCGAAAAAAAATGATGCAGCTATGGGCTAACTATCTGGACGGACTAAAGACGGGAACTAAGGTTACCCCGTTCCCGAAAAGCCGAACTCCACGACTGTCCCGCGATGCTTTTTGAGAGCGAATATCAGCGATAAGGATGACAAAGAGGGTTTATGTGGAAAAAAGTACCCAGGTCTGGGAATAACAGAAGATCACGTGAAGATCGAAGAAAACTCAATGATTCAAACTACGAGGGCACTGAACGTAGAAGTGGAAAAGATCGGAGATATTGGAAGGATCGCAGATCCTCTTGAGCTTTTATATGATACTGCAGATACCTTCCTGAAATCTGTTACAAGTGAACGCGATATGAATATGTAGACTACATTTCGAAATCTGGGGCCAATATGCCGAATTGTCAACGTTCCAAGGATAATCCCGCGAATGAAGTGTAAGAATATACTTTCAATATTCGATAACAAAGCAAAACTATCCGATTTACGGCTAGATTTACACTGGTTAAGCCGCATCTCACACATGCACGAGGTTTGCCGATTCCATGGTTCACAACTCTAAATCGCCTCTTCTTCACGTAACGAAAGAATTACAACAGCACATCGATCGTGAACCGCCAGCGCTGCTGTGTCACTACACGAATCAACATGGATTATTGGGTATTATCTCAACCGCCGAAATTTGGGCGACGAGTGTAAGCAATTTAAATGATCGAAAAGAATTTGAATATGCAATAGAATTGGCGGAATCTCTAATTACATCGCGCATCGAGCATGAGTCTAACGAGCGAAAGAAAAGACATCTTGGCTACCTGCGCAATGCGGCGCTCAACGCCGGAATTAATATTTGCGTTGCTTCATGGTCTTCACGTATCGACGACCTCTCGCAATGGCGAGCATACAGCAGTGCTGGGACTGGATATTCGATAGATCTAAAAGGCTCGGTCTTGAAAGAGTTTGCTGCAGCCCAAGACTTTATCCTCGCCGCCTGCATATATGACAAGAGCACACAAGAACGTGTTCTTGGATCACTGATCGACACAATCCTAACCCAAAACATCGAACGCGAGACAGAACATCCGACAACATCAGAGCACGAGAGATTCATGCTTGAACATAACGGCGGCAATTTTGCATACCATATCAATCGGTACGCTTCGCTCTTTAAACATCCCGGGTTCGAAGCTGAGAATGAATGGCGTTTGATCTCTAAACCGCTTAACGTCTCTAAGATGGATTTTCGTCCAGGAATTTCAACGATCGCGTCTCATTTCCGTTTTTCTCTCCGTGATGATAAGGGTGTAGGTGAGCCAACTATTAGGATTGAGTCGGTTCATGTTGGCCCATGTCCGGAGCCAGAGCTTGCTCAACGGAATGTTCGCTTTCTTCTGGCAAAATATAGTCCGCCGGAGCATCAGCCTGAGGTCATAGTTTCATCCGTTCCATACAAGACATGGTGATCTTACATCATGCTGCAATACCGTCGAGCGGTCGGAGAATCACACCTCTCACGACGGCGTTCATATATATGTTTTCGATCAGTAATTCTTTATTATTTCGTCAGGCAGAAACTGCAGGTTCGTAGGTGTTAATGACGAAATCCCGCATTTGATAAAATACTAATCAACTGGTTGAAACATATACTGTCATTCGACTCCTACGATCTTAGAAAATTACTGGGGGTAAAATTAGTGGTTCAAAGCCCTTGCAGCATGCCGCATAGCAAGTTACCTTAGCACCGGGGATGCTGATCCGGTAGTGGATAATCCTCATTTTCACCCGTTAGCTGTAAGCCTTTGATAATGTGATTCAGGCTCGGGTGAATCGTCATCTCGCCCATCACGTGCTCTCCTCCCCTGCTTCGAAGCCGTTTTCTCAATGAGCATTTGAATATCCGACATTTTCCATACAGTAATTCTCGCAGACAATTTCAGCGGTTTTGGAAAGCGGCCTTGCTTTACACCTAACCACCATGACGAACGTGATACGGGAATGATGGCTGGTATCCCTTTTGCCCGATCTCCGACGATCTGATTGACCCTCAGAAATATTTCCGGTTCATTCTGCTTTACCATAAAAACCTCCGGCTCTCATAGATAGACCGCACTTTGAGAGTGATAAAAAGATATTAATGTTCATTTGGGGGAACGATCATGCCACCGCATGCCCACACTACTTTTTCAATACGTTATATATCTTCCAGGAATATGATACCCTCTTTTTTTTATCCTTTGCATGGTAACAGCCCACCGCCTGCCAGGTGTAACCATAATCCCTGATGCATCGAGAAAGAATCCAAGCTCCGACTTCTGTGCATTGACAAGGGTCGCCGAGAGACGTCCATGCAGTTTCTCCTATCTCACGCGCCCAGGATGAGTTTATCTGCATATGACAGTAATCATAAGAGCCATTACGATTGAAGTTGAGCGCATGAGGATTGAACCGTGACTCTGCTTTCGATATCGCCCAAAGGAGAGCGGGCGCAATCCCAAATTGATTTCCTGCTTTTTCAAAACAGTAATCTTGTGAAACTGCACTATGAGGAGCCCCAAATACCAAAATGCAGGCAAGGCATATAAAGCATGATAGTTTCCTCATTGGATTTGCGATTCCGCTCACGATAATGAAATCTCCTGAGTATATAATTTTCCGTTGATCAGCTCAGCCAATCTCGCGGGTTTACTTTGGGTGAATCAACTGTGCTCAATGGTTCCTTCAATCCGCTCGCCGCAGACGATGGGGTTGACGATGAAACGACAGCAGTCGATTCAACTCTTTGAGGCGCCAGCTCCTTCCCGCAATATTTGCAGACCTTCGCCTTTCTCTTGATGACTTCTATGCAGTAGGGACACTCTATTTCATCATCGCGAAGATATCGGGACTCATTACCTCGCTCATTCGAGCGATGTTCCGTTTCTTTTAATTCACCTTGAATTCTGACAATAGTGTTATGAAGTAATTTTGGGTGAGATACGAATTTATTAATGGTTGCGCCCTGCTCGGCTGCGGTCTGGATCTCCACATCCCCAAAGTCGAATATGCGACCGACGACAGTCTGCCTGTATTGAACGTTATTAATCTTGTCGAGGGGTGATTCCTTGGCCCTGTGCGTGATGATGCCGGACTCATCGATAATACGGAGATTTGTTACGACCCAAATGTCCACGCTACGTTCAGCGATCGCATACCACAGATAAAGCCCGGCAAAAACCATCGTCCAAAACACCGAATCTAAGAATTTTATTGCAAGCACACTGTTAGAGAAATAAGTTGTAATAAGAAGGATGGCAGAGCCGATAAATACCAGCCAGGGCTTGATCAGTACAACCCAATGCTTCTCGATCTTCAGGATGACTTCCTCTCCGTCGCGTAATATTGTTCGCATGTAGTTTTCCTTTCATAGCTGAATATCAGATAAATTTTCGTTCAGCGCGATCATGCTCAGCTTGCCCATTGACTTTATCTAATGAAACTGATATTTTATTTATTGAGGTGAAAGCCATGATCTACACTTTGATTACATTCGGTATATTCTTCGCGTTTTACTATTTGGTCATTAGACCTATGAGAAAACGTTCAAAACATACTGAGATCACGACAGCCAATCATAAAGAATCCAAAAATTGGGCCACTGACCCTGCCGATCCTCATTATCAAGTCACCTACGGGCAATCAACGAAAGAATGGTGACACTGATAAAGGCAACCCGATATCGGAGCAGATGAATTCGCGTTCTTCTGCTCTATTTATTTTCCATCAACTTATTAACCATAGCTTTCATTGCATCCTTGATTTCCGATCCTGGCACGCTGGCCCCGAATTTTTCCGGATCATTTGCCGCTAATTTATTCGTCAATTCTCCAACGTGCTCATTGAGTTTGTCCATAATGAACTGACTATGAGTATCTCCCTTGAGACCTTTAGCATGAGCTTCACGATCAGCCCCCTCAATCCTTTTAACGAGTTCTCTATTCATAAGATTTGTGTTATATAAATCCGTTCTCATACCCCCAACCGCAGCAGATCCATCTATTGATGCTCCACCGAAAATTGTTTTGGCACCAGCATATCCATGCGCACTGCCATCGGCCTTAACATAGTCCTGTGAAATTCCTGTCCTGCTCAAATACTCTTTAATGTCATTTCCAACAGACTGAGCCATAGCAGTAATTGCACCTCGACGTTGATCCTCATTTTTTGCATTCGTTAGACTCGTCGCCATTGCCCTATCCTTGTTCATTACCATCTGAAGACCGTGTCCGATTGTTTGTCCATGATCGACTGTTCTTGTTCTTTCATCGTGGATTCTATCTATTGAACCGCTTTCGCCTTTGTGCAGGACGGTTTTACCGGACTGATTGACATAATCTGTTTCCATTCCATGTCCTGTTGCATGTTCCTTGACCTTATAGGTTCTGTCTTCAATAACATCGTTATGCTTTTGCACAAATTCTGAACCGCCTGTCCCACCCACATAGATAGTATTTCCTCGAGAATCCGTAGTAACATGCCCCTCATGGCCATCACTCCCTTTAGTCCCGTTCAGATCGCGGATGTTACCTTTAATCGTTGAACTTCCACCGGGAGCGCCTGTTACCGTAAGATCGGCACCTGCCCTGACCAAGAAATGCTTACCGTTTTGAGTAAATTCCATGTCCTGCTGCAGTTTGCCGTGACCGGTTACATTTGAGATAGCACCATTTTTTTTGTATGCAAACTCAAGCTGCATTCCGGCGCGGAATTGGTTCTTATTTTCAGCGATATTGAACGCCTTATTCAGTTGATTAGCCTGCCTCTGATCCAGCATCTTGCCGCCAGTCTTGAACTCCTCCCATTCCTGCTGACTTAAACCAAAAGCTTCCGCCCCTGCCTGAGACATGGTCGTATTGGACGTTCGTTGAGCTGCGTTTGTCGTTGAGAATTGTTCAGACGCGCTTTTTGGTCCGCGGAAAGCAGAAACCGACTTCTCTGTTGCGAGTGTACTGGTTGCACCCTCAAAACCGTTTGCCCTGCCGCCCCTCATACCTCCGGTAATCGAGTCCCTGCTCATCATGGAGCCTTCGGTCAATGACGACTGAGTATTCTTGGCAGCTGCGAATTGCTTCGCCATTGTCAGCCGGTCCTGTCCGAACGCGGCTGTCTGGCCCCAGCTCACCCGAGATCCCTGATAGCCTTCCATGGCGTGCGAGGACCCTGTCGGCGTCATAGCGGCAGTGCCGGCAGCGCTTGCCTGCCCCTGAACCGGACTTGCAAAGTGTTCCGCAAAACGTGTCATTGCGTAAGATCCAGCAGGGATTAGAGTTGTGGACACGATGGAAGCCAGGACCATTCCAGCCATTCGCAGCATGCCGAAAAGACCGAGCGTTTTTGTCGCGGCCGACGGCATAAGCATGATGGCGGCGTATCCGGTCCCGTTTCCCCGAATCTGGTCAAAATAGGTATACGCGTAATTTGTCGCCAGCGTATGGGTGAGAGCGTCGGCGACGCCCCATGCGGTCAGCCAGACGAAAAAGCCTATCAGTAGAGCAATGGATTTGGCTCCAATCGGCGTCGTAATAAACAATAAGAGGAATGGCATCAGGCCAACAGCAACGCATGTAACGATAGCCCGGATTATCGGGAGATATTCGTTCGCAATGACTCCCATGGCAGAGGTAGTCGATATGACCCCAATATTGGACTGAGCCGCGATAGCCTGGTTGCTGTTGCCGTTCTGAATAACATCGTGAAGCTTCTGGGCCAAGGCAGTTTGCTGAAAATACTTGTCGGCGTTCATGGTTG
>JAXIPA010000028.1:0-3933 GCA_045403145.1 Nitrospirota bacterium
TTTGAGCTCGGCATGGAAGTCGGCGTGGTCCACATCGAGGACGATGTTGCGGGTCTCGATGACGAGCTTGCCGCCTTGCGGCATGGCATCGCGCGCGTTCACGGCCATGTTGACGATGGCGCTCTGGAATTGGCCGGGATCGGCGCGGGTCGGCCAGATGGTGCGGGCGAGCGACGTCGACAGCATGACATGCTCGCCGAGGGTCCGCCGCAGCATGTCGGTGATCCCGACGACCTGATCGTTAAGATGGATCACCTGGGCGTCCACATGGCGCCGCCGCGCAAATGTCAGAAGCTGATCGGTGAGCTTCGACCCGAGCATCGCGGCATCTTGCGCCTCCTTGAGCAGGGCCTTCTGATCGTCGCGATCGAGTTTCAGGTCGAGTAGCTCGAGGTTGCCGGCGATGACCAGCAGCAGGTTGTTGAAATCGTGGGCGATGCCGCCGGTCAGCTGACCCAGCGCCTCCATTTTCTGGGCCTGGCGGAGCTGGCTCTGGAGATGTTCTGTTTCCTCTTCGCTCTGCCTGCGTCTGGTAATGTCGTCGCCGAGGCTGGCAAGCCCGACAGGGGCGCCCTGGGCGTCGACGAGTATCGTGTTGTACCAGGCGATGAGCCGGCGTTCGCCCGACTTGCCGATGATGTCGTTCTCGTGATAGGACGGTATCGTACTGGTCAGCATGACGTTGGTGAATATGTTGCAGGTGGCTTCCCTTATTTCGGGGGGCAGGAAGGTATCGAACCAGTTCTTGCCCAGGACCTCGCTTCGCTGCCGCCCGGTGAGCTCAAGCAGGAAGTCATTGCAGTACGTGATGAGTCCCTCCTGATCAAGCATTACGGCGGCGAGGTTGACGCTTTCGAAGACGGACCGGAAACGCCGCTCGGATTCGACCAAGGCGGCCTCCATCCGCTTGTGCTCCGAAATGTCGCGCACCAGTTCTATCCCCGCCGTGATCGCGCCTGAATTGTCCCTGATCGGCGACGTCGTGATGTCGACATACCGGGTCCCGCCGTTAGGCGCCTTCTGTTCGACCCGATGGACCTCGCCGTCCCTGAATGACAGCGCGACAGGGCACTCACCGCCCGCATCGCCCGTGGGCCCGTATGAGCGTGAGCATGCTTCGCCGGTGCGAACACCCATGAGCGTTTTGTGCGCGTCATTCTGATAGAGGATCGTGAATTCCCTGTCCTGAATGCAGACCCCGTCGCCGATCGCCGTGATGATGGCTTCGGTCTTCAGCTTTTCATTGATTGCCGTTGCTGTGGCCGCCTGGAGCGCCGCCTCGGACCGTTGATGGGCGAGGATGCTTTTTTCAAGCAGGCGCATGTAGAGGAGAAGACCGCCCAGTATGATGGCGGTCAGAAGGGAGGATATTCCGCCTACCACCAGGTGCTCCATGTCAAGATAGGGGGTCTCGGGATGAAGTGCGAGTTCGACGAGGGCGTTGAGATTGCCCATCAGAAGAACGGCGAATAGGAAAAAGATCCAGCGCGATCGTGGATGCCGTTCCTGAATGAGGTGAGCCAGCATGTTCTGAAGCCTGTCGAATACCATGAATACTGCTCTCACGCGCCGTTCGGAGGAAGATGGCCGAATGAGCGCACTTGAAATTGCTTTGCTTATGCATGTTAGAGGGAAAAGGCGCCCAAAACGCGCACCTCGAGGCTGGTCTGTGTCTCCCGTACGATCGCGGCGCTTTGCGGCCAACAGTCGGCCCATTCCAATGAACAGGCCGTGTTGCGGTACGACCTTGAAAATAATACACCTTCGGATGGCAAAAACAAAAACTATTTTCTCCCCCGGTGTCAGACGAAGACTGAGCGGCGAAGTGGCACGCTCTCCGCGATGACGGTATCGACGTCAGGCAATGAAATCCCTCACCTCATTCGGCGCTAATCCCCTGGATGATTGTATCAGTCATATTACCGCGCCGTGGACGGAAGGTGACGCTTAAACCAGTCTGCGGCGAGGCGAGAGACCTCCTCAAGCGCGCCGGGCTCCTCAAAGAGATGCGTGGCATGGGGAACGACCGCAAGATGCTTTTCCGCTTTGATCATGCCGTAGGCGCGGCGGTTGAGGTCGAGCACGACAGGATCGCTGCCCCCCACGATGAGGAGGACCGGAGCCTTGATTTTTATAAGCGCCTGCTCGGCCATGTCCGGCCGGCCGCCGCGCGAGACCACGGCGCCGATCGCCGAACCGAGGTCCGCAGCCGCGCGCAGGGCCGATGCCGTCCCCGTGCTCGCGCCGAAATAGCCGATCGTCAAGCCGGAGGCCTGCGGCTGTTCCCTGAACCAGCGCGTGGCGGCCTTGAGCCGGTCCGTGAGAAGCTCGATATTGAAGCGGTTCTCGTATACGGTGTCCTCTTCCCGCGTAAGCAGGTCAAACAGGAGCGTGCCGATCCCGGCCTCCTGCAGCGCGCTCGCAACGAACCTGTTCCGGGGGCTGTGCCTGCTGCTGCCGCTGCCGTGGGCAAAGATCACCGCAGTCCGGGCTCCCGGAGGAAGGACGAGGGTCCCTTCCATGGTAATCCCGCTGGCGGGGATTTTGATCTGTTGTTCAGTTAGGGTTGTGAGCATTATTTCCCCCCTCCTTTTTGGACCAAGGCAACCATATTGCCGTAATTCACGCCGACGCGGCCGGCTTGCTCCAAATAAGACCGCGAAGCTCATGCCGCCTTGGCCGCCGATTTTCTCAGCAGCTTCACCACCTCGTCGTCGGTGACCTGGGTGAAATCCTGATAGTGGGCGCCGACGGCCATGAAGTACAGCGGGGTTTCGAGGCAGATGAGCTCATCCACCATCGTCCGCAGAAGCTCGATGGTCTCCGGCGGGCCGACGGGAAGGGCCAGAATCAGCTTCGCGACTTTTTCCTCTTTGAGCGTCGCAATCGCGGCCTTCACCGTGGCGCCGGTCGCGACGCCGTCATCGACGAGGATCACCACTTTGCCCTCAAGCCCGGCAAGCCTTCTGCCCGCCCGGAAGTAAGCCACGCGCCGGGCGATCTCCTGCTTCTGCCGGTCTATTTCCTTCCGCAGAAACTCCTCCGCAAGATGGCCGGAGGACACGATATCCCGGTTTAAGACCACGCTCCCGGTCTCCGATACCGCGCCGGCCGCCAGCTCCTCCTGGCCGGGAAATCCGATTTTTCTCACGATGAGCACGTCAAGAGGAATATTGAGCGACCGGGCCACCTCGTAACCCGTGACGACTCCCCCCCGCGGAAGGGCAAGGACGAGCGCATCGCCGCGGTCCTTATATTTCCCGAGCTTCTCCGAAAGCCTCGTGCCGGCTTCAACCCGATTTCGAAACATCAGCCATCCCTTCTTTCTATCCGGGAGCTGTTTGAGAGAGTTTCGTCCTCCCGACAAGAGGAGAGGAGCGGCAATAAATGCATCGTGACGCTCATTGCATGCTTTGGTATGACGACTTCATTCTCTGCTTGCGCTGACAAAGCTCCCTTTCCCGCGTTTTTTCTCTCCCTGATTAAAATCTAAATCTCAAACCGTCTGTTGTCAAGGACACCGGAGAGCGATGATACGAAATCAGGCGCCTATCTCCATTGGGTCAGCCCGCATTGTTGCCGCCATTTTGTGGTTGACATCGCCATGGATTACAGTGTAAAAAAGACGGTGCGGGCCGTTGTAATCGATGTCGTCCCGGAAGGGACAAACGGCTCGTTAATGACCAGAAAGGGGCAGGCAATGTCTGAATTCAAGAACGTAACGGTGGTGCGGGAGGCGAACATCTATTTTGACGGTAAGGTGACAAGCAGGACGGTTCTGTTTCCCGACGGCTCGAAGAAGACCCTCGGCGTGATGCTGCCGGGGGAGTTCGAGTTCGGCACCGCTGACAAGGAACTCATGGAGATCCTGTCCGGCGAGCTTGACGTGCTCCTGCCCGGGGAGACCGCGTGGAGGACCTTCGCGGGCGGCAG
>JAXIPA010000041.1:0-5439 GCA_045403145.1 Nitrospirota bacterium
TGGTGCCGCCATAGCGCTTGCTCGCGACAACGCGCTTCCAATAGTAGTATTCTCCATCCAGGAACCGGGTAACCTTCTGAAGGTCTTGCTGGGCGAGGCCAGGGCCACGGTGATCGCGGCAAAGGTGAGCTGGTACACGATGAAGATGTATTCCGGGATCGTCTTCGCGAGGTCGGAGATGCTGTCCGGCCCCACGCCCTTCAGGAAGAACTTGGAAGCGTCGCCGATGAAGCTGCCGATGTCGCCGACAAAGGCGAATGAATACCCGTAAATGACCCAGAGGACGCTCGCGATGCAGAAGGTCACGAAGGTCATGGCCATGGTGTTCAGCGCGTCCTTGGTCTTCGCCAGGCCTCCGTAAAAGAGCGCCAGGCCCGGAATGGACATGAGCATGACCAGCGCGGTGGCCACGATCATCCATGCCGTGTCGCCGGTGTCTATCTTCAGAACGGGGGCAGGAGCCGCAGCTGCCGCCGCTGGAGCAGGCGCTACGGCCTCCTCCGCCATGACCAGACCCGGACCCAGGAGCGCCGCAAACATCAGGACCAGCGCCACTACAACAAACGATTTCACAAATGCTGCTTTCATGATTCTTTCCTCCTTTTAATAATGATGCCTGCTAATTTCGTTTACAATTGATAATTAGCAAGGCACATGCCAAAAAAAGAGTCGTTGATACATTCAAGAGATCGCCTTGATTTTATTGAATTAATTTCTTCCGGCGTGCTGAACATCCTCATTCGTGAGCCGCTTCAGGAAAAACTCATAGATGCTATTTTAGGCACGTGACCAATTGTTAAGCATATGCGGGTTTAGGATAACTGCGGGGCAAGATAGACGGGGCGTTTCGGCTTATTACAGATAAAGGACCCCAAAATAGATGGCCATCAGGATGAGGCCGAAAGGCACGCCCGCGGCCGCCCAGGCCCTGCTCGATATCCCGAGCTTGTTCGCGGCGATGATGTTCGGAATGTTTCCGGGGATGAGCATCCCGCCGGAGATGATGATGCCCATCATGATCCCCTTTACCTGTGCAAGGGTCATGTGCGGCCCCAGTTCCGCGGCAGCGAGGGTCGCATTGTCGAGGATCGCCGAGGTGATATTGACCCAGTAGAGGACGGGTCCCGGCATCCGTGAGATATGACTGTCGATCAGCGGCTTGAAACCCGTTCCAAGCAGGACGAGCGCCATGACGAAAATGTAGACCTTGAAAGCCCGGAGCGCTATCTGTCCGAACGGTTCCTCGAAATCTTCGACAAGGCTCTCGGTCCGCGCAACCTGCCTGCCCCGGAAAAACCCTCCCGCGAGGGAGATCAGGACGAGACCCGGCAGAATATAGACGCCGAATATCCGCAACAACATCAGAAAATCGCCGTCCATCGCCCCTCCCCGCAGTTTGGCGACGGCGATGGTGGACAAGGGCTCGCCGATGGGAGTAAGGGCGGCGCCCATGCCGATCGAAAAGCAGGCAAAGACGACGAGACGCGTCTCATACTTCTTGTCGAGGTTGATGGCGGTCACGACTTCGCACAGGATGAGCGCGGCGATGATAGCGGTGATCACGCTTGAAATCAGGCCGAGGAGTAAAATCAGCAGGAAGGCAAACAGCCCCGGCCCGAGCCGTTCCTCCGTCATGACGATCCTTTTCCTCAGCGGTCCCCGGATTGCCCGGAAGGCCAGGCCGAAAATGAGGGTGGCAATGGTAATTCTGACAGGCTCCATGAATGCCGCCTCGGCAAGCCGCATGTTCCAGAGAAGCTCGGGTCCCAGCAGGTGAGAGAGCGTGATCGTGACGCCGCCCATGACAAGCAGGAACAGCTCAAGATTGTGCTCCACCTTCTTGACGAGGAGGGGGAGGAGCAGGATGATGAAGAATATGAGTACGAGGGTGAAGGTGATCATAAGGCATGCGGCCTTTTAAATGCCCTTTCTACGACTGATCCATGGCTGCTAAAAAAAGGGCCGGCATGCAATGGAACATGCCGGCCCCAGGGAGGATAGACGACGATCTCTCAAATCGCCGTTTCTCCTTTTTCACCAGTCCTTATCCTGACAATGTCTTCGAGCTTCGAAATGAAGATCTTCCCGTCGCCGATCTTGCCGGTCTTGGCCTTTTCCTGAATGGTGGCGACGACCTTGTCCACCATACCGTCGGCAATGACCACCTCGATCTTTACCTTCGGAATAAAGGCGATATCGTATTCCGCGCCGCGGTAGAGCTCGACGTGGCCCTTTTGCCTTCCGAAGCCCTTCACCTCGGTCACGGTCATGCCCTGGATCCCGATGGCGTTCAGGGCGTCCTTCACTTCATCGAGCTTGAACGGTTTTATGATCGCTTCTATCTTTTTCATGGCTTTCTCTCCAATCTAACGGTGTGTCTTGCGCACGTTGAAGTCGGGATAAGCGGAGACCGCCACTTCCGCCTGGTCGAGCCCTTCGATCTCGAGCTCCGGATCGACCCTGAGCGGGATGATCTTGTCCAGTATCTTGAAGAATACATACATGATGATGAAGACGAAGACAATGTTCGTCACCGACCCGACAAGCTGCGCGGCGAACTGAGAGCCGCCGCCGCCGTAGAAGAGACCTTTCACCGTGCCGGCAACGCCGTTCAGGCCGTCGCCGTAAGTGCCGTCGGCAAAGAGACCGAGCGCCAGTACGCCCCAGGCCCCGTTCACGCCGTGGACCGATACGGCGCCCACGGGATCGTCCACTTTCATGGTGCGCTCGATGAAGAAAACGCTCAGGCACACGAGAATGCCCGCCACCAGGCCGATGATGACTGCCGAAACCGAGTTCACGAACGCGCAGGGCGCGGTGATGGCAACGAGTCCCGCCAGAAGCCCGTTCGCCGACATGGAGATGTCCGGCTTGCCGTACCTGAACCACATGTACAGCATGGAGGAGAACGCCGCTGCAGCGCCGGCAAGCATGGTGTTCGTCGCGACCACGCCGATCCTGAGGTCGCCGCCGGCTAAAGTGGACCCTGCGTTGAATCCGAACCAGCCGAAAGCCAGAATGAAGCAGCCCACGATTGCCATCGGGATATGGTGTCCGGGAATGGCGTTCGGCGTACCGTCGGCCTTGAACTTGCCGATGCGCGGTCCGAGCACCATGGCCCCTGCAAGGGCCGCCACGCCTCCGGTCATGTGCACAACGGAGGAACCGGCGAAATCAACATGCCCGTGGCCGAGCCCGAAGTTCTTACCGAGCTGCGAGAGCCAGCCGCCGCCCCAAACCCAGTTGGCGTAGAGCGGATACACGATGGCGGAGATAAAGAACCCGTAGACCACGAAGGACTTGAAGGTCCAGCGCTCCGCCATGGCGCCCGTCGGGATCGTTGCCGTGGTGTCCATGAACACCATCTGGAACAGGAAAATGGTGAAGATCACGGCGTCATAAGTCACTCCGGACAGGAAGAAACCTTTGGTCCCGAAGAGCCCGAAGTCCTTGCCGAAGAGCGTTATGACGAACTCGCTGTTGAGTGTTCCGCCGCCGCCCAAGGTCGCCGCGCCGCCGGAGCCGCCCATCTGGATGGCGAAGCCGAGGACCCAGTAGCCGAGCATGCCGATCACATAGATCATGAAGTTCATGGCCATGGTATGGCCGGCGTTCTTGGCCTGGGTGAAGCCAGTCTCCGCCATGGCGAACCCCGCCTGCATGAACATCACGAGGAACCCGCAGATCAGCGTCCACATCATGTTGATCGCGATGCGGTTGTGACCGACTACGTCCGCGAGCTTTGCCGCGAGCGGCTCCGCCGCGGCCATGTTCTTCATGTCGTCCGCCGAGGGCGCGCCTGCGGTAATGCCGACTGCGTCTCCCGCCCCGCCGATCGAGGCGCCGGAGGGATCAGGCGTGGGCCCGGAAGGGGCCGGCGCCTCCGCGGGCGCTGCTGCCGCGGGAGCGGGTGGAGCAGGCTGTGTCTGGTCTTCGGCAAAGACAGTGCCTCCGACAACAGCCACCAGACACGCCAGGAGCATTGCAATGAGTAAGCGTTTCATGATAAGCCTCCTGTTTTATGTACTACCAGCTGTACATCACGCCCAATGCGATCGTGTCCTGTGACTTCTTCGTGCCGGAGGAGTCGCTGTTGAACACTTCCTTGTCCGAGCTGTCATGACGATACTCGGGGCGGACGATGAGGTTGCTTGCAAGCCGGATCTCCGGCGTGATCGTGAACTCGGTCAGCTTCTGCACCGTACCGGTCCGCACACCGTCCTTGTCATCAAACTGCTCGGCCCGGACGGAGATGCTGTACTTGTCGTTGATATCGTACTTCACGATGCCCGCAATGCCGTTCCATTCCACGTCGGGTGACCCTGCGCCCGTCTCTTCCGTTGCGGTGTCATAGTTCAGGATGATTGAAAGCGGCTTGATCGGTTTGATCGTCGCCACGATGTCGACCAGAGATCTTGTGTTCCTGGTATTGTTGTCCTGCTCCGGCCCGGTCATGTAGTTGATGTAGGCCGAGAACATCTCAACCGGCGCCAGGTAAACGCTCAAGCCCACGGTCTTGCCCGTGTTGTTGTCGTCGCTGTTGTCCCAGCCGTTCACAACGTGGACGCTCGCGCTCAGCGCGTCGGCGAAGGGGTAGGTCATTTTCAAGCCCGTGTGCGTGAAGGGGATCGCGTAGTTGAAGAGGAAGGACCGTGAATAGTTCACATTGTCCTTGGCCTCGATCACCTCGGCGCCGTGATACGTCACCATCTTGCCGAGATCGAACCGGAGCCCCTTGCCGACGGGTGCAATATAGGAAATATATGCTTCGGTGATATCGAAGGCGTCAGTATCCTGCCCGGCCTGCGCGACGGGGTCGCCGTTCGCATCGAAGAGCGGAGCGCCGCTCAGGCCGCGAGAATGGATCCACTTCGCGGTCTCGCCCGCCGAGAGCTTGATCTTGCCGCCCGCGTTGCCCGAGACCGCGTCCTTGCTCACCACGATCTGCGCCAGGTCCAGGCTGAAGCTGTTAGCCTTGTGGTCGAACACCCTGAAGTCGTTTTCCTGCGATGCCGGGGTATTCATGTTGTACGTATAGCCCGTCTGCACATAACCGGTCACGCTTGCCGGCTTTGTATCCTCCGCGAAAACCGGTGAAACCATAGCCGTTGTGCCCGCAACCAGTGCGGCGCACGCAAAACCAAAAAACTTTTTCATAAATCTCCTCCTCCTCATATTTTGTGTAGATATATGCCCGTGACTTATCCCGGGCGTTGTGTCTTGGGAATAGCCTCGGAAGTTTTTGTACAATTGTCCTGCAAGCGACTTCCTTGCGCAGATGTTTTGCAAGGCATGTGCCACAGTTCGAGGCGTTCCATAATTCGTGAAATACCTTGATTTCATGAGGTTTTAGCCGGAAATTAGGTTCAGACAAGAAGTTGCATGCTAATTTTGCAGCGATACGTTTTTAGGCATGTGCTGAAAAGAGAGGCACTGGTT
>JAXIPA010000169.1:0-4708 GCA_045403145.1 Nitrospirota bacterium
CTCGATTTCGGATACGAGCAGTTCGACAGGCAGATCGGCAGCGACTTCAACATCAAAAAGTATACCGCTGACTGGCATGAGTACCTGAGCTTCCCGGTGAAGCACCACGTGCTTCAGGCGAGGGCATTTGCGGGCTCTTCGACGGGAGACATTCTCCCGCAGGGGGCGTTCCAGCTCGGCGGCGACACGCTCCTGGGGAACGTGCTGGACAGCCCGCTCTCGATCGACAGCCAAACCGTGTTTTTGCGCGGCTACCCGGCCAATGCCTTCCGCGGCAGAAAGGCCGCGCTCGCAAGCCTCGAGTACCGCTTCCCCATCGCATCTATCGAGGCGGGACTGGGAAGCAAACCCGTTTTTTTCCGCCGCCTGCACGGTGCGCTGTTCGCCGAATCCGGAAACGTCTGGGACGAAGGGTTCCACATTTCCGATTCCAGGAGCTCCGTGGGCGCCGAGGGGCGGCTCGATATGTTCCTCGCCTATTATGTGCCCGCGACTCTCAGGTTCGGCATCGCCCGCGGCCTCGACGAAAAAGGCGTACTCACGCTCCTTCTGGGGCTGTGGATAACGCTGCCGCTGTAAGCCCGCGCGAGGGTTAGTAACTAAAGAATCAAATTCTTCTCAAAACGCAACAATATTTTGCCACAGAGGGCACAGCCTGCACTCGCGCAAGCACTCGTAAACGCTGGCCGCAGGCAGAGAGCACAGAGAAAAGCTTTTAAACCTGGTTTAAAATTCTATTTTCTTTTTATTACCCTCTGTGTTCTCTGTGCCCTCTGTGGCTAATAGCTTTTCCGGCTTGTCCGGGTCAGGTAATTAAGATAAGAAGGTGTGAAGTCAGGAAGATAGGAAGTGCCATACCGTACCACCCGGAGGTTCACCATGATCCTCGTTACCGGCGGCACCGGATTTGTCGGCTCTCACCTCATCCGGCGTCTGCGCAAGGACGACATCCCCGTGCGGGCGGTCGTCAGGAACCCTGACAGGGCGCAGGCGCTCAAGGACCTGGGCGTTGAGGTAGTTCGGGGTGATGTTTCGGACAAGACCTCGCTCGAAAAAGCCGCTATGGGCTGCGAGCGCGTGGTCCATCTCGTGGGCATCATCCAGGAGACCTCGGCCGCGACCTTCAAGCTCATTCACGTGGATGGCACAAGAAACCTTCTCGAAGCCGCGAAAAAGGCGGACGTGCGCCAGTTCTTTTATCAGAGCGCCCTCGGCACCCGGCCCGGGGCAATGAGCGCGTACCACAAGACCAAGTGGGAAGCGGAGGAGCTTGTACGGGCAAGCGGAATTTCCTATACCGTCCTCAGACCCTCTCTCATCTACGGCCCCGGAGACCAGTTCACGATCAGGTTGTCCGAAATGATCAGGCTGTCCCCTGTTCTGCCGGTCATCGGTTCCGGAAAATCCAGGATACAGCCTATCTTCATCGACGACGTAGTGACGTGCATCGCGAAGGCCGTATCGAGCGACTGCTGTTTGAACGAGATCTACGAGATCGGCGGGCCCGAGCAGCTGACCTACGAAGAGGTGACCGTGGCGATCGCGGAGGTCCTCGGAGTGAAGCGGCCGACCGTGCACATGCCGCTTTTTTTCATGAAGACCATGGCGCGGGTGCTCGAAGCCGTCCTGCCCAAACCGCCGGTGACCACGGACCAGCTCATCATGCTCCAGGAGGACAATGTCTGCACCATGCACGACATCCGCGACGCCTTCGGGATCGAACCGATAAAATTCCGGGAAGGGCTGAGAAAGTTCCTCGCAACGAAGTGAGGCCGGCGAAGGATCCCGCTGACGCGCGGATCGGGGTTGAACGCACTAAGCCCGGCAAGCCTCACGGCATTTGCCGCGCAAAGGAGCTAGCATGTCAACGGAACGTTTGCTCGCGGACGTCCTCCAGGAACTCCACGACGGGAAAAAATCAGGCGCAATCTATGTCAGCATCGTGGAGGCCAGCGAGGACCTGGTCAGGATCTTTTTCAGGGATGGAGAAATCTACTACGTCCGTTATGGGTCGGCGATAGGACGGGACTGCCTGGACGTCCTCGCATATTACAACCTGTGGGGCGCCACCTTTTTTGAAGGCATCAGCGCGCCGAAAGGCGCCGTTTCGGACATCCCGAAGACGGAAGAGATCATCTCCCTGATAAGAAGTCTCAACAAAAAGGTGAAGGTGAAGTAACAGGAAGGCTGCAAGGACGTGAACGCCCTGTGAGCACCGCCAGGCCGGGTCAAGCCGGTATACGCAGAGTGCGGTTGAACGCCTATTAACAGGGCGCTCAGGCTTTTTAAGCAAAGGAGCGTTTGCCATGGACGGGGATTCCGGAAAGCGCGTGTGCGTGATCGGAGCGGGCATCGCGGGACTCGTGACGGCAAAGGTCCTCAGGCACGACGGGTTCGAGCCCGTCGTGTTCGAGAAACAGCCGGAGCTTGGAGGGGTCTGGGCCGCGTCCCGCACCTATCCGGGGCTTCGAGCCAATAATCCACGCGAGACTTACGCGTTTTCGGATTACCCGTACCCAATAACCGCTGATGATTTCCCGACCGCGGAGCAGGTCCGCTCGTATCTGGGGTCGTATGCTGATCATTTCGGACTGCGGCCGCTGATTCGTTTCTCCACCGGGGTCGTATCAGTCAAAAGCGTCGCGGCGAAATCCGGCACGGCCCGCGCGTTTGAAGTCGTCGTTCGGCCAGCGGGCGGAAGCAATGCCACGGAGACGCTTCAGTTTGATTTTGTCGTAATCTGCAACGGCGTCTTTTCCGAGCCGTGGATGCCGCGCATCGACGGCCAAGAGCGGTTTACCGGGCCGGTGCTGCATTCGAGCCAGCTTACTGATCCGGGGGCGGTGGAGGGCAGACGGGTGGTTGTGGTCGGCGCCGGAAAATCGGCCCTGGACTGCGCGGCCTGGGCCGCGGGACACGCGCGGTCGTGCACGCTGGTGTTCAGGGCGCCGCACTGGATGGTGCCGCGCTACTTTTTCGGACGCATCCGTGTCGATCGGATCATCATGACACGCCTCGCGGAGCTCTTCCTCCGCTACCACCGGCTGAGCCGCTGTGAGTCGGTACTCCATGGGCCGGCAAAGGCACTGGTCCGTGCCTGGTGGGGGGGGTACAGCCGGCTTCTTCGTCGTCTGCTCAGGATGCCCGCCGTGCTTGCGCCAGACACTCCGCTTCCCCGGGGGTTCGAATACGTCGGCGTAGGAGACGAATTGTACGGCGCTCTGGACCTCGGGAAACTGGTCCTCAAGCGCGCGGGCGTCTCGCGGTTCACGGGCGCGGCCTCGGTCGAACTCGACACCGGCGAGTCCGTCGATGCGGATGTGGTTGTTTTTGCAACAGGCTGGCGTCAAGGCCTTCCCTTTCTCGATCCCGAGCTGCTCTCTCAGGTCCAGAGAGACGGCAGGCTTCATCTCTACCGGCACATCCTGCCTCCCCGGCAACAGCGTTTGGGATTTATCGGCTACGCTTCTTCCACCGCGTGCCAGTTGACCTCGGAGGTCGCGGCCCATTGGCTGTCCCAATGTTTCCGCGGTGAACTGGCCCTCCCCAGCGCGGCCGGGATGGAGCAGGAAATTTCCAGGGTCCTCCAATGGGCCTCTGAAACTTTTCCGGCCCGGGGCCAGGGATATTACATCGGCCCGTTCGTAGCGCACTACATCGACGAGCTCATCCGCGACATGGGCCTGCCCCGCAGGCGGGCCGGCCATTTCCTTTCGGAGTATTTCGCGCCCTTTTGGCCGGACCGCTACCGGGACCTAGGCGAACAGCGCCGCCGGGCGCGCGCTAAACAGTGAGCTGCTTTCCTGCCGCGTGCGGGATTACTTCTTCCTCTCCTCCATCTGCCTCTTCACCGTCGGAAAGGCGTTCAGGTCCGCGTGCAGAAGGAACAACGCCAACATGTAGTCGCCCTTGAAGCTCCGGGACACAGAGAGCTCAATGTACTTGTGTGAGTTACTTCCTGAAGCTTTCACTTGCTGACATGATGTCGGTATTGCAGCTTACGCCCTGTAACTGTTCTAGCAGAACGCCAGTCCATTTCGTTCACTACGTCCCTCGCGTTTTCCCAGTGGCAACGATAGAAACAAAAAAGACAACATGGAATAGCCTTATAATTTCGTCGTTGACAAACGATAATATTTATGTTAACTTGTCAACGTTGACAAGTTATGGAATTATATAGATATAGTCAACATCATAACAGGAGGACAAATGGTCGGGGACAGAATACGTCATGCAAGACTGCTAGCGGGCTTAACGCTGGATGAAGTGGCCACACAAATGACAGTTCATAGGCAACCGATTACTAAGGCGGGTCTTTCGAAATATGAAAAGAGCAAAAGCACGCCGAAACCCGACTTTCTAGTCGTCCTAGCGTATCTGTTGGGAGTGAAGTCTTCCTATTTTTGGCAAGACACTACTGTGGAGGTCGAATGGATTGCATACCGTAAGCATGCTCAATTGACTGTTGCGAAAAAGGACCAGCTCAAGGCATTGGCCGTAAAATATGCAGAATCCTACATCTGGCTACAGAATTCGCTTAATAAGGAAGAGAAACCGAATTTCCCGAAATCGCAGCCCGTGCGGGATTTTGACGATGCGGAGCGCGCAGCGGTAAAAGTCCGGCAGGTATGGAAGCTCAATATGCTTCCTATTGAAAATATGATGCAGACTATCGAAGACCAGGGGGGCATCGCCGTGGCGTTTCCGG
>JAXIPA010000224.1:0-10326 GCA_045403145.1 Nitrospirota bacterium
GCTCGCCATCGGCACCCGTCCCGACTGCGTGGACGAAGAAAAGATCGCACTCCTGGAGTCGCTCGCCGAAGACCACTTTATTCTCGTCGAGTACGGCCTTCAGTCGATCTACGACCGGACGCTTGAATTCATCAACCGGGGGCATGATTACGCATGCTTTAAAAACGCCCTCGCGCTCACCGCGGACAGGGGCATCAGGGTCGGCGCACACATCATCCTCGGTTTCCCGACGGAGACGCGCAACGATATGCTCGGCATGGCCGACGAACTTTCGAAGCTCCCAATAGAATTTCTCAAGATCCATCAGCTGCAGGTGGTGAAGGACACGGCGCTTGCCGAGCTGTACGCCGCAAGCCCCTTTCCGACCTTCGGGTACGAGGAATATTTGACCATGCTATCCGATTTTCTGGAGCGTTTATCCCCGAAAATCGTTCTGCAGCGGCTGTTCGCCGCGGCGCCGGAAGGGATCCTTGTCGCGCCGGTCTGGGACAGGACGCGCAGCGAGTTTTTACGCGGCCTGGACGCCCGTTTGGCGGAGCGGGGGAGTTTTCAGGGGAAGGTACGCTAATCGCGCGAATTGAAAATTGAAGATTGAAAATTTAAAATTGGAAAATGGAAATTGAAAAATGCAAAATAAATCTAAAATTTCCAATTTCCTTACACCGCAGGTGACGCAATGATCGATCTCCATACCCATTCTTTATTCAGCGACGGCGTGCTGGTGCCGTCGGAACTGGTGAGACGCGCAGTCATGAAGGGCTACGAGGTGATCGCCATCACGGACCATGCCGACGCGTCCAACCTCGATTTTACCATTCCCCGCGTGGCTCATGCCTGCAAGGAACTGAGCAGCCGCTGGAAGATCCTGGCGCTGCCGGGAATTGAGCTCACCCATATTCCGCCGGAGACTTTCGCGGAACTCACCGGCCGGGCGCGTTCGCTCGGCGCGGCGATTGTGGTCGCGCACGGCGAGACGCTCGTGGAACCCGTGCACCCGGGCACGAACCGGGCGGCGATAGAGGCAGGGGTGGACATTCTGGCGCATCCCGGCCTTATCACGAAGGAAGAGGCCGCGCTTGCGGCAAAGAACGGCGTTTACCTTGAAATTTCCTCCCGTAAAGGACACAGCCTTTCCAACGGCCACGTGGCGAAGATCGCGGCGGAGACCGGGACGCGGCTGGTGATCGACACCGACACCCACGAACCGGGTGACCTGATAACCGACGAATTCGCGCGGAGCGTTTTGCTCGGCGCGGGCCTGAGCGGAGACCGGCTCGACGCCGTGTTCCGGAACTCGCGGGAACTGGCCGAAAAGGCGCGTACCGCTTTTAAATAAATATTCGGAATCGCATTATCCATAGGGGAGGTTGTACAGATGCCGATGATCAAGAAAAGAAGTAATGCCGCACCCCAAAAATCCGAACAGGAGATCGTAACGCTCGCTCATGTTGTCACGGCTTTTTTGACGAAATACCGCAGACAGTTCACCATTGCCGTATCAGCCGTTGCCGCCGTGCTCGTCCTGGCGGCGGGGTATTCGCTCATGAGGTCCCAGCAGGAGCAAAAAGCCGCGCCGCTTGTCGCGGCCGCGTATGAGCAGTTCAACCCCGTGAACGGAGCGCCCGGGAACTACCAGAGGGCGCTCGAACTGTTCCGCGAGGTCCGGAAAAAGTATTCAGGGACTAAGAGCGGCGCGATCGCCCAGTACTATATCGGCAACTGTCTCGTGAACCTGGGGCAGCCGGAGGAGGCTATCAAGGAATATAGCATCTTCGTTAAAGAGTATTCCGGAGAAAAGTTCCTGCTCGGCCTCGTGCATCAGCGCCTGGGTTATGTGTATGCCGGGCTGGGCAGGCAGGACGACGCGCGGAAGTCTTTCGAGCGTTCAGAAGCTTTGTTGGGCCCCGGCGTCGCCACGGTGGAACTCGCCCGGGCCTATGAGGCCGCAGGCAACACGGTTGATGCCCAGAAGAAGTACAAGGAAGTGCTGGACAAGCTCGGCGGCACGTCCTGGGCCGTGGAAGCCATGGGCAAAGTGCAGAAAATAGAGCCGGCGCCGCTTTCGCCGGCGGGCGCCGGGGCAAAATAGCTGATCGAGGTGACCGGGTGACTCATCGCGCCATGGCCATTGCAGCCGCCGGGCTTGTCGTGCTGCTTTTGACGGCCATCGGACCCGTCATCGGATGCAGGTCGGGCGTCCCTTCCATTGAAATTGCATCGCCGCAGGCGCTGCTCTCCCCCTACATCATCGGGTCCGGTTCGGTATTTATGCGAATCGTGAACAGCGGAAACGGCGCTGACACGCTCATAAGCGCGCGGGTCGATATCCCGGGAACGCTGACCGAGCTCCATGACACGGACGACGGTAAAATGGTTAAGACTGAAGACATCCCCATTCCACCCGGCGGAGCAGCCCGGCTCCGGCCGGGCGGCCCCCATATCATGATCTTCAAACTGCCGAAAGACGTCAAGACCGGTTCGACGCTTCCCCTTACTCTCCTCTTCAAGAAATCCGGCGAGAAAAAAGTATCAGTAATTATTGTTGACGTCTACCGCAGCAACTCTGCACCTATATATTGATGATCTCAAATTAGAATTAGACGTTGACGCAGCGTTATTCAATGTGTTACGTTACCTTCTGACGCACCGCTGGAAAGGTGAAAAGGGGGTGGTCAAAAAACAATACAGCGTATCTCATTGTGTTTTTCATCGGGTATTTCGGACTATCTCGTAACGGATAATAATAAAAAGAACGGGGGACGATTATGAAAAAGAGATTCTTTGTTGTCATGTTTCTTATCGCTGCTGTCTGTTTCGGCTACCTCACCTTCACCACCGTGGATTCCAAGGCGCCTGTCGCAACCGCGGCGGGCAGTATCTACAGCGGCACCACGTACGTTGCCGGCATGGGCGGCCATTTCGCCAAGGCCGAGGTGACCATCGATCCGGCCAACGAAAATGAACCCATCAAGGTCAGCGGCCTGGACCGCGTCGTCATCGGCGACAAGAAAACCCACGCCACCCATGATGCGCGGATCGACTCGAACGACCCAAACACCATGTTCTGGTCAACCTATGTTCTCGACCCGAACAACAAGCAGCACGTCGGCAAGACGGACCTCAGGACCGGCAATGTGATCAAGGACGTCGCCATGAGCCCGGACGCCAGCGCCGCCGCCCTCAAGCCGCCGGTTTATTGCGCCTCGGGCCAGAGCCAAAAAAATTATTTGCCGGTGTTCATGGGCATGGAAGGGTATGTGGATGTTTTCGACAAGGCAACCCTGAAACATAAAGAGCGCGTGTGGGTAAGCGACCTCGGCTACCAAAAAGGCACTTACAAGTTCACGCACGGGATCAACTCGCCCGACATGAAGACCTTCGTTCTCGCCTTGAACCAGGCGAAGGACGGAAAGGGCAACGGCTCCATAGACTTCATACTCGTTGACCTGCCCGCCCTCGAAAAAGGGAAGTTCAAGCAGCTCGCGAAGGTCACCCTGAAGGGAGAGCCAGACAAGACCATCACCTTCCGCCAGTATTTCTCGAATGACGGCAAGCTCATCCTGCAGTCCGCCGGCGACCGTCTCTGGGTCCTCGATGCGAAGACCCTGAAGCTCGTCGATGAAAAGATGATGCCCGCCGGCTCGCAGCTCCACGACGCCCAGGCGACCCCGGATGACAAGTTTGCGCTCATGACGGTGCGCACCGTTACCGCCGGCTGCGACGCGGACGGCAGGGCGATCGTCAAGGACGGCAAGGGCGTGGATATCACCGACGGCATGCTCATGCTCTATGACGTAACGGCCAAGAAGGTGAGCGAAAAGCAGACCTCGGTCTGCCTGGCCTGCCACAAGGGAATGGGGCTCGGCGATAAGAACGCGGTTCTCTGCGGCCTTGACACGAACTGGAAGAAGTAGTACTATTTTAACGGTTACGCAGCAAGACACGACCTTCTCTGCGGGACGCCCCGCGGAGAAGGTTTTTTTGTACCCACAGGTAATCCATGTCTGATCAATTTACCCTCACCTCCATGGCCGTCCGGAACCTGAAACGGCGCCCGCTTCGCACAGGCATCCTCGTGGCGGCGCTGTCCCTGATCGTCGCGGGTCTGGTGTTCGCCCTTTCCTTCGTGACGCGCGTGAACGCGAGCATACAGCTCACGTCAGAGCGTCTCGGCGCCGACCTTCTCGTCGTCCCCACCGGCGCCCGGGGGGCTGCCGAGGACATCCTGGTCGAGAACCGGGCCACGTCCTTTTACATGAACAAATCGTTTGTCGACCGGATCAGGAATGTCGAGGGGATCGACAAGGTTTCCTATCAAACCTATCTGGTCACGCTGACCGGCCTCTGCTGCGGTGTGCCGAACTCGATGGTCGTCGCGTTCAATCAGGAGACCGACTTCATCGTGACGCCCTGGCTCAAAAACAAACTGGGCCGAAATCTCAGGAAAGGCGAGGCCGTCGTGGGAAGCGAATCCGCCTATAATATCAGCCTTGGCCTGGTCGAGACGGATGCAAAGCTTTTCGGCACAGTGTTCCGGATGGTCGGCGTATTGGACAAGACCGGGTCGGGGCTCGATACAGCCGTATTTATAAGCGACGAGAATATCAACGATATCATCAATGGAAGCGACGTCGGCATCAAGCCGGACCAGATCTCGGTGATTTTTGCGAAAATCAAAAAAGGCGCCGACCCCTACCAGATCATGTCCGAGATCGAGAACAACAACCTCGAAGTCGATGTGGTGATGCGCAAGGACATCGGCAAGGGCCTGCTCAGCTCGCTCTCGGACATCAGCAAGATATTTTATTTCACCATGATCCTCGCGACAACGCTTTCCCTTTTTCTGGTGTGGGCGATCTTTACGGCCATTGCGAACGAGCGGACGCGGGAGGTCGGCATCATGAGGGCCCTCGGCGCGAAGGAACGTCATGTCGTGAAGCTGTTCCTCTTTGAGGTCCTCCTGCTTGGAGCGATCGGGAGCATCGTCGGCATCATCGCCGGCACTTCACTCACGGTCATGATGGCAAACAGTTTTTCGATCCTGAAAAATCTTCCGGTCGACCTGAGCGCCTCCACCCGGGTCCTCATCGCTGCGTCCGGTCTGCTGTTCGGTACGGGGATATGCGTTTTGGGTGCGCTTTCCCCGGTCCAGAGACTGAAAAAACTGGAGCCCTTGCTGGTAATAAAGGCGGAGTGAACTGTGTCTCAACTAAAGCTGCAGGACCTTGCCAAGACCTACAAGGTCGGCAATGAAGACATCACGGCGGTGCGCTCGGTAACGCTCGACATCGAGCAGGGGGACTTTCTCTCCATTGTCGGGCATTCCGGGTCCGGAAAGACGACACTGCTTTCCATGATCGGCGGCATTACCAGCCCCTCGTCCGGTCGGATACTCTTCGAGGGCCAGGACCTCTACGCGATCGGCAGCAACGAGCTCTCGGAATACCGGTGTGAAAAGATCGGTTTCATGTTTCAGTTCGCCAGCCTTCTCCCGATGCTCACGGTCAGGGAGAATCTGTTGCTTCCGACGGCCTTCAGGCCCGCGGGGGTTGCAAGCGGACCCGGAAAATTCGGGGAAAAGGCGGCCGGCCTTCTGCGCATGGTCGGCTTGGCCGATAAGATCAATGCGTATCCCCGGCAACTGTCCGGAGGACAGCAGCGCCGCGTCGCCATCGCCCGCGCGTTCATGAACGGTCCGCGGCTGATACTGGCTGATGAGCCGACCGGCGATCTCGATGAAGACACCGAGAGGGACATGATGAATTTTTTCACGACCATGAACCGCGCTGAAGGGATCACCTTCATCATGGTCACTCACAATACCGACCTTGCGCAACAAACGCGGCGGCGGCTCCGGATGCACCAGGGGCAGCTTCAGGAGCAGTAGCGGTTCCGGTCTTTGCCGGAACGCCCCCTGTCGTGCAAGAAACTAAAAAAGGGCCGGGGATGCTCCCCGACCCTTGCTTCGTTTCTGTTCACGTCAGATCGAATCAACGTCCACGACAAGCTTGATTTTCTGTCCCGCCCGTACGGTCCTGCCGAGTCCCTTGTTCCAATCATGGATGTCCGCGACGCTCACATTATGCATTTTTGCGATCTTCACCAGCGTTTCTCCGCGCCGCACCCGGTAGAGGATCTCCTGCTGTTTTCCGCCCGGTGCAATCGCCGGATAGCCAGCGTCCTGTGCTTTGCCGTTCACGTCGAGGGGAATGAGAAGATGCTTGCCGGGGGCGATGCGGCTTTTCTTCAGCCCGTTGACCTCGCGAATGGCCTCGGGTGTCGTGCCGTACCGGTTTGCGAGGCTTGACAGGGTTTCCCCCCGTTTGACTTCGTGCCGCTCCCATTTGATTTTTTGTTCAGGGGGGACCGCGGCAAAGTTCACCAAGAACGTTTCTTTCCTGCCCTGGGGCAACCTGAGCGTGTATGAAGCGAAATTGGGAGGGGTCGCCCAGCGCCTGAGTTCGGGATTCAGCTCCTTGATCTCCTCATAGGTGCACTCCGCGCAGCGTGCGATCAGACGGAGGTCCGTGCTTTCTTCGAGCAGGATTTCATCGAACTTGATGGGATCCTGGTCTTTGACGGTAAAGCCGTATGCTTCGGGATTTTTGGCAATTATCGTCGCGGCCATGTACTTAGGCACGTAGTTCTTCGTTTCCGGACGGATGTACCGCGAGGCCTTGAGGTCCCAGAAGTCCTCTGAGCGGGTCCTGAGCACGGCGCGCTGCACCTTGCCCGCTCCGGCGTTGTACGAGGCGAGCGCGAGCGGCCAGGAACCGAAGAGGTTATGGAGGTCCTTCAGGTGTTCCGCGGCGGCTTGCGTGGACTTGACGGGGTCCTTGCGCTCATCGATCCACCAGTCTATCTTGAGGCCGTAAAGCTTTCCCGTGGCGGGCATGAACTGCCAGGCGCCGACGGCCTTTGCCCATGACACTGCATAGGGATTGAAACCGCTTTCGATCATGGAAACGTAGACCAGGTCTTCAGGAAGGTTTTTTTCGCGAAAAATGTCCTTCATCATGGAAATGTACCGCGCCGAACGGTCGAGCCACCGCTGGAAGGCTCCCCGGCCCCGGGTCTTGAAATATTCGAGGTGGTTTTCGACGCTGTCGTTCAGGATCATGGGGATGTGATAGGGCTTTTCTTCCGCCATCTCGTCGGATTCGTCGAGTTGCTCAAGGTCTTCCGAAGGCGGCTTTAACTGGGAGGGAATGCCCGCGTCTGTCGTCTGCTCATCGGGCGATTCCTGAGAAGCGGCGGCTGTCTTGAAGGGGGAAAAAGAAAGCACAATAAAAGCCAATAAAATCAGGGTAATTTTATAAAACATCTTTCCTCCGTATTAAGTATTAAAACTACCTTTTTCATGCGGGTTTGTCAAGAAGGAAAGAGTTCATCAGCATCACTCTTCTCCTTATGGATCTTATCGTCATGCCGGCCGTTTTCTTTAATTTTCCGATTGTCCTGACGCGCCATCACGCTTGTAAATCGGGCTCCAGTTATGTATTATTGCACCATGAAACTTTGCCGTTTGAACGAACTGTTCGCATCCATCCAGGGAGAGGGGCCCTGGGTCGGAGAGCGTCACATCTTTGTGCGCTTCCAGGGCTGCGACCTGCAGTGCGGTTTCTGCGATACCCCGGCTTCCAAGCCGCCGGGGGACGCCCTTGAACCGGAATTCTGCAAAGTCCAGAGTTCCTCCGGATCTTCGGCCGCCTACGAACAGGTTCCCAATCCTGTTTCCGCCGTCCGCCTGTCGGAACTCTGCGCGCGGCTGGTCATCCCCGGGCCATCCCGGCCGACGATCAGCCTGACCGGCGGAGAACCGCTGCTGCAGCATGAGTTCCTGGCCGAGTGGCTTCCACTGGCAAGGACGCGGTATCGCATCTATCTGGAGACCAGCGGCATCCATGATCATGCCATGAAAGCCATCAGCGGCCTGATAGATGTCGTGAGCATGGACTTCAAGCTGCCGTCGGCCACGGGACTACGTCCCTTCTGGGAAGAGCACAGGCGGTTTCTGTCTGCGGCCGGCGGGGCGGCCCTTTTTGTAAAAGCCGTCGTGACTCCTGATACGACGATGGACGACGTCCTTGCCTCCGCGCGCCTGATTGCCGGGCGCGATACGTCCATCCCTCTCATTCTTCAGCCGTCGAGCGGCCTGCCGGCGCCTGATGCGAAGAGGTTGATCGATTTTCAGGATGCCGCCCTCGGGATCATCGCCGATGTCCGGGTCATTCCCCAGACGCACAGGATTCTGAATGTCCCGTGACGCGATGCGGAATACCCTACTCATATCTGCGCACCATACGGGATAACGCTTCATGCATTATGAAGTCCTCTTGCCGGTTGTAACGGAACTTTCTTCTCTCCTCACCGGAGCGCGGGTCGAACGCGTGCTCGAGGGGGAGGACCGCGGGATTTATCTTCTGCTCAGGAATTCCGGAAAAAACTTTACCCTGCTGATCTCCCCGCGTCGCTCCCTCCCGCGCCTGCACCTCGTAAGCGCGAAGCCCCTGTCCGTTGCGGACCCCCATCCCCTGGTCCTGCATCTCAGGAGCCGCATCGTCGGAGCCCGCGTGACGAACATTGCCCTCTTGAACCAGGACCGCATCGTGGAGTTCCGCTTTGCGAAACCGCCTGGTGAGTATCGCCTCCTCTTCGAGTTGACCGGGTCGTCAGCGAACCTTTTTGTTACCGATGCGGACGCGCGCATTCTTGCCTGTTATTGTCCTGTTTCCATTTCGGAAAACGCCCCAAGGACGCTTGTACCCGGAGCACAGTACGTCCTGCCGGAGAACAGAGCGCTTCGGCCTTCGGATCTGGCCGCTCCTTCCCGTGATGGCGTCCTTTCTCCGAACACATCCGCTGAAACATACTATGAACGTCTGTCAGAGGAACAACAGGCAACTGCGCTCAGGGCCGGACTCCGCGCGTCTGCCCGAAAGGCGCTTGTCCGGGCCGAGCGACTGCGCGCGGCGCTTGTTTCGGACTTCGAAACAATCCAGGACCCGGAGGCATACCGGATGAAGGGCGAATTGATCCTGGCCAATCTTAAGCAGCTGAAAACAGGCACGGAATGCGCCGAGCTTGCGGGGTATGACGGGACCCGGACCATGGTGCGGCTGGACCCGAAGCGCTCACCGGCGCGGAATGCGGAACTGTATTTTAAGAAATATAAAAAAGCCAAGGCGGGCATTCCTCTCATTACCTCTCGTCTGCGCGAGGCGGAAGAGGAAGCATCTGTTTTGCGGGCGCTGCTCCTCGATATCGAACAGGCCGGGGACCTGGGTTCCCTGCTCGCCATCCGCTCCGGGCTTCCTGACCGCGGGCAGGTGAAGCGGGGCGCCGGACCCAAGCGGGAGACCGCAACGGAAACGCCGGCGGGAATCCGGAAGGTGATGTATGGCGGCTGGGAAATACTCGTGGGCAGGAGCGCGGCAGGCAACGACCTTTTAACGACGAAGTTTGCCCGGCCTGATGATCTCTGGCTCCACGCAGAGGGTCTGCCCGGCTCCCATGTGCTCGTCAAAAATCCGGGGAAAACAGAGGTCCCTCCCGACATCCTGCTCAAGGCGGCGGCTCTGGCTGCGCTGTACAGCAAGGGCAGGGCAGCGGGCAAGGTCCCCGTCACTTACACCCCCGCCCGCTTCGTCAGAAAGCCCCGGGGTGCAAAGCCCGGGCTCGTGACGCTTTCGCAGCGCAAGACGATGATGGTGAGGCCGGATGACGGCCCGTCGTAGTCATTATTCCCTTTACAGATGTGGAAGCATCGAGTAGAATTCAGCCATCCTTCAGGGTAATCGTATGGTCAAAAAAAGCACCATTTCATTTCTCATAGCCCTCGTCATTTCCGTCCTCACGATTTCCCTTTATCTCCGGGGCTACCTGGCGAAGCCCGAATATTTCCTGTACGATCTCCAGGCCAGACTCTTTCGTTCCAGCAAAGCCACCGACAGTTCCATCAAGGTGATTCTCGTTGATGAGGCAGCCCTCAAAGCGGTCGCGGATGTCGCAGGCAGGTGGCCCTGGCACCGCGCCATCTGGGCCGATCTGCTTGAGTTCCTTCAGACGGGCGGCGCCCGCGCCGTCCTGTTCGACGTCCTGTTCACCGAGAGAACGAAGGCGGATGATGTCAATGACAAAGCGCTCATCGAAGCCACCATGGCTTCACGGAACGTCTATCACAGCATGATGATTGTACGGGAGAGGCCGGACACGGATGCGGGCGGCGACGCCGAGCTGAACAAACCGATGCCTGCCGGATTTGTGAGCAGGTTCGCGGTCAAGAATGTCTCTGGGTCGCTTCCCGTCGGGGCCGGCGCGGAGAAC
>JAXIPA010000156.1:0-3010 GCA_045403145.1 Nitrospirota bacterium
CCTCATAATGGAGAGATGGGAAATTGTGAATTCCCCTCACCATCTCTCCATGAGGGGAATTCACAATTTCCCATCTCTCCATTATGAGGCTCTGCGGAAAAACGCGAAATTCAGCCCACCGTAATATTCGTAATGGGTACAATGATCGGTCCGTTTACGCCTGGCGCACCCTGATGAATGTGCGATGCAGTCACGACACTCGACATGCCGGAAACCATGACCGACACGCTCACGACCGCGCCTGTTGCAAGATTGACCACCAGGGTACCTGTTCCCATTCCATTCGTCGCCACGGGCGGGACCTCACTGGCGCCGCTGAGAGGAACAACGATCGTCACCACACCTGCTGCTCCCGGCGGGACGATGACCTGTCCCCTGACCTCGCCGCCCGGGTTGATGACCGTATGGACCTGGATATAGTATCCACCAGCGTTCAGGATGGCAGCGTTCAGGAAAGGTGTGACGCTGCTTGTTGACGATCTCGCAGCCGTACCGGAAGTTACGCCGACTTCTCCGCCGCAGGAGGCGAGGAGGACCGCCATCAATACCATCAAAGCCGTAATAACGATTATGCGAACATATCTTTTCACTCGACCTGACCCTCCCTCTGCAAAACCTTTTTCTACTATAATTCAATATCAAACTTCGCATGCAGTCAAGGTCCACTTTAGTATCATCTTATTTCCTGCCCGTGGCCTTTATCGCCTCCACCGCCTCGGGGTTTAAGAGCGCGGAGATGTCGCCGGTCTCCTCGCCGAGGTAGGCGCTTTTGATCACCCTCCGCATGATTTTCGCGTTCCTCGTCTTCGGCAGGCCGTCTACGAGATAGACCGCCTTCGGCATGAAGGGCTTTCCCATCTTTTCAGCTATGAGCTTTTTAATTTCATCCTCCAGTCCTTCGGTCCTTTCTTTACCCGGTTTCAAAACGCAGAACACGACGACTGCCTGGCCCTTCATTGGGTCCGGTACTCCAACTGCCGCGGTTTCCATGACTGCGGGGTGCTCCATCACAACGCCTTCCACCTCTGCAGGTCCGACCCTTTTTCCGGCCACCTTGATGGTATCGTCGGACCTTCCGAGTATGTACCACTGGTTGTCCTGGTCGATCAGGGTAAAATCTCCGTGGACCCAGATGTCAGGGAACCGTGACCAGTAGGTGCTTATATATCTCTCCGCATCTTTGTAAAACCCCCGTGTCATCCCTATCCAGGGTTTACGGACAACAAGCTCTCCCACTGCGCCTCTCACCGGATTGCCGTATTCATCCACCACATCAGCCGCCATGCCCGGTGCCGGCCCTGAAAAGGCCGTGGGTTTCAAGGGCGTCAGAACATTCCCGAGGAGTATCCCGCCGCTTATCTCGGTCCCACCCGAATAATTAATGATGGGGATTCTCTCTTTCCCGACATCTTTAAAAAGCCATGTCCAGCTTTCTGCATCCCATGGCTCGCCGGTCGATGCAAAGGTGCGCAAGGACGAGAGATTGTAACCTTGAACCGGGCCGGTCCCGTGCGCCATGAGCATACGCACGAGAGTGGGCGTGACCCCGAGGCTGGTAACCCCGTGTTGCTCCACAATAGACCAGAGGCGTCCCAAATCGGGATAATCCGGAGAGCCGTCGAAAAGCACCATCGTGGCCCCGAGGATAAGGGTCCCGAACACCTCCCAGGGACCCATCATCCAGCCCATGTCGGTTACCCAGAACTGAGTGTCGAATTCCTGGATGTCCATGCCATGGGCCATGTCCTGCGCGCTTTTGATTGGGAAGCCGCAGTGCGTGTGGACCGCGCCTTTTGGCCTTCCGGTAGTACCGCTCGTGTAGATGAGCATGAGGACGTCTTCAGCGTCGGTCTGTTCAGTTTGGGCGACTGGAGATTTTTCCTTCACGATCTCGTCCCAGAATACGTCGCGTTCCGTGGGAGGAATGTTCTCCCCGATGTTCCGACAGGTGATCACCTTTCTGACAGACTGGATGTCTTTGATGGCCTCATCGAGCACAGGCTTCATGAGGACCTTCTTACCCTTTCGCATCGTACCGTCGCAAGTGAAGACCCCGGCGGCTTCGGTATCGGTGATCCTTGCCGCAATGGGACCCGGTCCATAGCCGGAAAACAGGGGAAGGACGATCCCTCCTATCTTGATGATCGAGCAGAAGGCGATGACGATTTCCGGCGTCATGGGCATGTACAGGGCGATGACATCACCTTTTTTGAAGCCAAGTTCCCGGAGAGCATTTGCCATCCTGTTCACTTCCCTCCAGAGGTCCCGGTAGGACAGGAGCCGCACTGTTCCATCCTCTGATTCGGAGCGTATAGCGGTCCTGTCCTGGACAGGTGTGCCGATGTATTTATCGAGCATGTTGTGGATGATGTTCATCCTGCCGTTCACGCACCATTTGGGGAATTGGATGCCCTGCGAGAGATCAACAACTTTGTCATAGGGCCTGTAGAATTTGATGCCGAGGTCATCAATCACGGCGTTCCAGAACCATTCGATGTCATCGGTGGACCTGGCGATGAGTTTCGGAAAGTCCTTTATCCCGTGGTTGTCCATGAAGCGTTTCAGCCTGCTTCGTTTGATATATTCATCGCTGGGCTTCCAGACGAAGTCACGTTGCATGACGTTTACCCCCCGGTGCCCCGCCACGCGGGACGACTACCAGCGGCTACCTTACTATCTCTACTTTTAGGGTAGCGCTTTTGACGGTTAGAGGCAAGAGCGGCCATGACAGGGAGGGGGATTTCGGAGACAGATATGGTGAATGCGGGGTTTTGCTGTTGGCGGGTGTGAATTCTTTCACGGCTAAAACAGTTTCCTCAGCCCCAGCCCCACTTCTTCATAGTGCTTGTCGGCGGTCAGGGCTTCGGAAATCCCGGCCTCTTTCATGATGACGAATGACGTGAAATCGACAAACGAGATGTCCGGCTTGTCCTGATATTTTTTGCCAAGGGTCCAGGCTTTTTCCCAGCGGGCTTCGCCGATTCGCTCGATGATGATTTTCCCCTCTTTA
>JAXIPA010000257.1:0-6142 GCA_045403145.1 Nitrospirota bacterium
CAGGAGGTTTCTATTTTGGATAGTCTTGAAGATAATTTTCCCTATACTTTAATGGGAAAATATAACCTCATCCTCTATCCATATATAACGTTGTTTCTAAGCTTGCTTTTCTTATTCTAGAGCAAAGCACAGATAGAAACAACGTCCCCAAGATGTCTCCCAAGATGTCCTTAGAGCCAGCCGTGAGCTGCCAGATGGTCGCAGATGTCGGTCTCGAAATTGATTTCCTTGTGCAGTGTGGACATGAAGGTTCCCTTCAATACACTGAATCGTGGTCGCCCACGTTTATCGGGATGATCTCTTGATCCTTAATCAGAAACTCAAGGGTGATACGATAGGAAAGGTTGATCGAAACTGAATGCAAACCCGAGAGCCGTCCGGTCAGCTGATGCAGCCGGAGGGAGGGATGAAACGGGTTGGCTTCCAGCAGTTGTAAAGTTTTTAGATACTGTTTTTCCAGCTCGGGATGACGCTTCAAAAATCGCAGGGCTCGTTTTTCGTACTGCTCTGTAAAAACGAGTGACCAGCTCATGAAGCGGCTTTCAACCGGGCCAGATGTTTTTTAGCGCTTTCCTTCACGAAACGGCCTTTAGCAAGGTCGGCGCGGGTCTGGGCAAGAGCGGCCTCCAGCTCGCATTCCCGCAGGTAATGGTAATGCTCCATGTCCATCACCACGAAGCGTTCCTTACCGCGCACGGAAATGACCGCTTCCGGCTGGCGGGCCAGTTCAGCCTCAATGGCGGAAACACCTTTTGTCTTCAGATCATTGGCGGATATGGTCGGCATGGCTCACCTCGTTAGCATTCTCGATAGCACGTTAAATCGTGTTGTTGAAAGTATTATACAGAGTCTTGTTCCAAATGTAAAGCCTCTCTCACATCGATCTTCCCCGTCACCGCCGCCGAGATCAACGCCGTGCGGCGCTCCTGCAACAAGATGATAGCGCGTTGGGCTTCGGCGGTTAAAGTATCGAGTTTGGCAGTCTCGCGGTCGAGGAAGGCGACGATTTTTCGCTGTTCTTCTAAAGGCGGAACGGGAAACCGCTCCGGGTCAATGTGCTTATTGTTTATCTGCGGTACAGTAGAAACATCCGCAAGCTCGTCTAATTTGCGCGACTTGAGTGCATATCCGATGAAAGAAATAATTGCCAAATCCCCAATCTCCCAGCCCATGAGGTTTGGATCAATGAGTGAAGGTCTAGCGACTATGTTTACCTTATTGGTGAATATTGCAGCACCACGTTTTGGAAAAACGATGTAGCCACTTCGAGGTTTATAAGGGGAGGATCACCTTGCCGTAGTCGGATTGCTTGTAGTCGCCGCGGAGAAGATCCGCGACGGACCAGATGAAGGCGGATAGGGCTTGCTGATTCATTTGGTTTCCTTACTTCTTGCCGCTCTCAGATTTCCTTTGCGTCCTTTGCGGCTTCGCGTGAAAATTTTCTTGCCGGTTTGAGAAGAATTTGACTTAGCGCCTAATTCCGTGGCGTTTCTACGCAAACTTCACCGCCTTCACCGCTTTTAAGCCCACGCTTCCCCGGGTCATTACGCCGTACTTCTTCAGGTCGATCACCTTCTCATTGCCCTTCTCATCGATGACTTTCACCTGTTCGCCCTTGCTCGCCGGCCGGAAAAGCGCGACCTCCCCGTTTTTCACGTTCACGAGCTTTACGCCCTTGCCCGCGCCGGTCAGGACCGGAATGTCCTTCGCAGCTATGACGGCAGCCTTGCCTTCTGAGGTGAGGAACAGGACGTTCGGGAGGTCAAGAATCTCCACTCCCACGATGAAGTCGCCTTCCTTCACGCCGGCGAATTTTTTCCCCGCCCGGGTCGTGACCGCATTAAACTGACCGAGATCAAAAGCAAAGCCCACTCCGTGAGCGGAAACGGTGAGGGCTGTCACTTCGCGGGGAGCGAGCGCAAGCTCCGGCTGTTCGCCTTCCGTTGGCGGCCCTCCTGCCATGACCGTGGCAAAATTCATGGCCGCGATCGGCCGCTCGCCGTCGCCGAACTTGAAGAGGTGCTGGACCGGCTCGCCGAAACCGGAACCCGTGGGAAGGTCGAAGGCCTTCACCACGTAAACCTTGCCAACAGACGAGAACACGGCGATATTGTCCCTGGTGTTCGCCGGGAGCAGCGTCAGAAGCTCGTCACCCTCCTTGAACCGGAGGTTCTCGCCTACGGTCTTGACGCGCCTGATCCATCCCATCTTCGTCATGATCACGGTCACGTCCTCGTGGACGATGAAGTCCTCCTGGGAGAACTCGACGTCCTCGGCCGCCTTCATCACGGACTTTCTCTTGTCCCCGTACTTTTCCTTGATTTCCAAAAGCTCCGCCTTGATGAGCGCCCAGATCTTCTTCTGGGAGGCGAGGATCACCTCGAGGTCCTTCCGGAGCTTCGTCTTCTCGGCCTTCTCCTTCAGGATCCTTTCGATTTCGAGCCCCGCCAGCTTAAAGAGCTGCATCTCCAGGATCGCCTTGGTCTGTTCGTCATCGAACTTGAAGTGTTTTTTCAGCTTCTCGGCCGCGTCCTCCTTCGACTTCGACTTCCGTATCAGCTTTATCGCTGTGTCCAGATCGTCGTAGAGCTTCTCGAACGCTGTCAGTATGTGGAGCCGCGCCTTCAGGATCCGGAGATCGTAGTTGAGCCGCTTCGTGACGAGCTCGAGCCGGAAATTCAGAAAGTACCGCATCATCTCCTTCAGAGACAGACGCTCGGGCTCCATGTTCGGCTTCAAGGCCGTGAAGTTGATCGGGAAGGAGGACTCCAGGTCCGTATGCTTGAAGAGGTAGGCGGTCACGAGCTCCGGGTTCGTCTCGGCCTTGAGCTCGAGCACGACGCGCACCACGTCCGTTGACTCATCTCGGGCGGCAGTGACCTGCGGCAGCTTCTTATCATCCATCAGACCGTAGATCTTTTCAAGCAGCTTCGCCTTGTTCACCAGGTAGGGGATGGACGTGAACACGATGGCTTGCTTGCCCCGCGGCAGGTCTTCTACCGTGTATTCGCCCCGGGTCCTGATGCCGCCCGAGCCGGACTGGTAGATCTCCCGGAGTTCCTTTTTCGAGTTCAGGATCTGGCCACCCGTGGGAAAGTCCGGCCCCTTGATGTATTTGAGCAGGTCCTTGATCTCGATGTTCGCGTCGTCGATCATGGCCGCGAGGCCGTCCATCACCTCGGCGATGTTGTGCGGCGGAAAGGAGCAGCTCATGCCCACGGCGATCCCCGACGTGCCGTTCACCAGGAGCTGCGGGAACCGGGCGGGAAGCACCACGGGCTCCTTGAGCGAGTTGTCATAGTTCGGCCTGAACCCGACCGTGTCCTTCTCGATTTCGACCAGGAGCTCCTCGGCGAGCCGGGAAAGTCTGGCCTCAGTGTAGCGCATGGCCGCCGCCGGGTCGCCGTCGAGGCTGCCGAAATTCCCGGAGCCTTCGACGAGCGGGTACCGCAGCGAGAAACCCTGGGCCATCCTGACCATGGCGTCGTAGGCTGCCTGGTCTCCGTGGGGATGGAACTTGCCCAGTACCTCGCCGACCACGGCCGCGCTCTTCCGGAACTTGGCCGTGGGGCCGAGGCCCATCTCCCACATGGCGAATAGAATTCTGCGGTGCACGGGCTTGAGCCCGTCGCGCACGTCGGGAAGCGAACGGGAAACGATCGTTGAAAGCGCGTAGGTGAGGAACCGGTTCTCGACCTCCTCGTGCAGCGCCGTGGTCAAAATGGAATCTTCCTGTGTCGGCATCAGTGCCCCCTTCCATCAGCTTGTCGGCTTCTCCGTCCCCGTCGCATTGAAATCGCTTCGGAGCAAGACAAACGTGCCGGCCTGTCGGCTTTTCGGGGCGCATTGTACCACAAAAAGAGAACGATTTTCAAAGTAACTTTTTTTAAAAAAATAGGCTATAATGGGCGCATGGAAATCATCCTGCACCATCAGACCGGGGCCTGCGACCGCGAAACCTTTCACTGCGGCAACTGCGGCGGCAATTACGACGCCAGGGTCATCACGTGGGTCGATGTGTCCAGGACGCCCGCGACCCGGCAGGCGCTGATGAAATGGCAGTTCAATATCGTTCAGTGCACGCACTGCGGATGCCGCCATTTTTCCGGCACGCCTTTTTTTTATGAGGATTTCCTGGAGGGGCTGCTCGTTGCGGTGTTCCCCCGCATCCCCGAACGGCGGGGAGAGGTTGAGAAGTCCCTCAGGGAAAAGTTCGGTTACTACCCGGTCCTGGAATACTTCTATGACATGACGCAGCTCTGGATGCTCATCTATTTCCAGGAGCATTACAAGGCGAACGGAAACCTGAGGCGAATGTCGAGGATCGGCGATGGAGAAAAGCGCCTTCGCACGATCCTGCGCTTCCTGAAGGAAAACCCGCTCATGATCGACATCCGCGAGAGGCTCACGGAGGCCTTCTTCGAGGCCTCCGGCAACGACGGGCTCATGGAGGTCCTGGGGCAGGCCGTCTATGCTTTGGAAGACATGCTTCCCTGGCCGCTCGACGGCAGATGCCTGTGCGGGGCTGACGTGTCGATGAACATCACGTGCTGTGGAGAGCGGGTCGACCTCGCCGGGCACGGGCCTCTTCTGTCGAAGCACTACGTTATTTACTGTCCCCGCTGCAAGGAGGCCCTGTCCGGCGCTTCCTGCGAGCAGTGCGGCAGGATCTACACCTGGAAGCTCGGGACTGCGTCCTCGTACGAAACGGAAGAAGGCGCAGTACCCACTGTCTCCTGCACCGAAGAGGCCGGGGGGATTTCCATTGACCGACAGGTCCGCTGATACCGGCATCTCCCGTCATCGGCAGTATTCCTCCCTTCGCGGTTGCAGCACATATCGCCCTATGCTGCGGCGCGCATCATTGTTTCAGAGTAGCGTCAGGAACCCCGCGCAGAGCAACGCCGCAAAAAAATTAGTTGTGGTTTTGGGAAAAGAGATTTAGCTTGACGCTCCTTCCGTATTATGCTAATTTTTATCAGAAAAAAACCTCTCCGCGGCACTCTTCACACTGAACATTGCAGGAAAAAAACACAGGCGAGGAACTACGGTAGAACGTCGGGGGACTGTATTGAACACGATTACCGGAGAGCACCTCCAGGACCTCCTCAGGGCCGAGACCTGGCGGGAACACTTGACCGCCCTTGCCGATAGTCTCGGTTTCTCTCTCAGCGTTTATTCCCCGTCCGGGAAGCCGATCCTGCCGCCGGACCCCGCCCACCTGTGCCAGAGGATCGGCTCAGCCTCTTCAGAATTCAAGTCGCAATGCGCAACGCACTGCCTTCCCTTCGCGCTGAAAGCCCTCTCTGCGGGAAAACCCGGTATCGGCAAATGTTATGCAAAAATCATGTGCTTCGCCCTTCCCATACAATACCTGCAGGAAAAGGCGGTGATCCTCGGTCAGGGTTCCTTTTCCTCGTACGATGATTTCCGCGAGAGCATGAATCTCATGACCACCGCCGGTGTTGATTCGATCTCCGTGAAAGTGCCGCTTACCTTTACGACCCCTCAGCAGGTCTCGAAGGTCTGCGGTCTCGTCTCCGATTCCGTACAGAGACAGTTGAAAAACTCCCAGGAAACCGTCAACCTGAGAAAAAAGTTCGAGAGCCTGAAAAGCATCATCGGGATGTGGGGCGCCGCGTCCGACGAGCACCCGGAAACGCTCTACAGCGCCCTGCTCAGCAAACTTTCCTCGCTGCTCGACATCGACTGCATCGCCGTGCTCATCCTTGAAGAAAAACAGGGACGGTATGTGGACCTCTACAGCCTGTCGACGGGCGGAGCGGCGGGCGAAGAAATAAACTTGAGCGAACGCGACGCAATCGTTCAGGACCTCAACAGCGGCAAGCCTTTTGTCCTGTCGGCGGAGCCCATTCGGGACCCCCGGGCCGACTTTCTGAACGATACCGGGGCCCTCTATTTTTTCCCCATCATGATCGCCAGGAGACTGGAAGGCATCCTGCGCATTACCGACCGGGTGCTGAGGGACGGCGACTTGCAGATCATTACCGCGTTCTGCAGGCAAACCGCCCTTTCCATCGAGAACCACCGCCTCCACCAGGAGCTCTATAAAAAGTTTGACCGGTTCGCGGCGATTTCGGAGCTGACGAAGTCGATAACGTCCATTCAGGATTACGAGACA
>JAXIPA010000255.1:0-10268 GCA_045403145.1 Nitrospirota bacterium
TCTACGTTCTTCACCTCTTTTAATATGATGTCCTGTTCGCGAAGGCGGGTTTCAGCCCTGGTTTTTTCCCCCTCGAGAGCGACAATTTTGTTTTGCTGCATGTTCCAAAAAAACCACATCCCCATCACGACCAGAATAAGACCCAGCAGGGCGAGCAATAACTGCTGCCGGAGATCAATGACTTTCTTTGGCGGCTTTTTCTTGGTAGGCAGTAGATTTATTTTAATCATCGATCCCCTGGCCTCCTGATCGCGAGCCCCACTGCTACGGCGCACAAGTGGGCCGAGTCTGCTATAAATTCGGGATCAAACCGCTTCGGGTCGATTTTAACGTTCTTGAATGGATTGCTCACCTCTACGGGTATCTCCAGACGTTCGGACAGCGTGGCGGTAAAATTTCCGATCCGTGCGCACCCGCCGGAAACCAAAACCCGGGAAACCTTCTCGCTCCCTGTCGTGGAGCGGAAAAACTCGAATGAACGCTGGGTTTCGGAGACGATATCGTCGGTCACGGACATCATCACGCTTGCGATCTGTTCCTTATCCGCCCCTTCAACCTCCCCCCCGCGCTTCACTTTTTCCGCATCTTCATAGGGCAGACCGAAGTCCCTCTGGAGGGCCTCCGTATACCGATTGCCGCCGACCGTGATATCGCGCGTGAAAATCGACATCCCGTCCTTCAAAATATTGATGTTCATCACCGATGCGCCGATATTCAGAAGGGCCGTCGTTCCGGACTCAATGTCGTAATTGAGCTCATACATGTTCGCCAGGGCAAATGCATCGACATCCATTACCACCGGCTCCAGACCCGCCTCCTTCACGAGGTTCACATAATCGTTGATTTTGTCTTTTTTGACCGCGACAAGCAGAACGTCGGCCTGTCCCTCCGTTGCGCCGGGACCGAGTTTCTGAAAATCCACATTCACATCGTCGATCGAGAAAGGAATATACTGCTCCGCTTCCCATTTGATCGACTCGGCAAGCTCTTCATCGGTCATGTCCGCCACGGAAACTCGTTTAATAATGACCGAGCTTCCGGAGACGGAGATCACAACCTCTTTGGTCGTCACCTTTTGCGCCGCCAGGAGTTCCTTGATTGCCTCCACAACCCGTCCGGCATCCATGACCGCGCCTTCCACGATGACCTCGGGTGGAAGCGGAACCATGCCGAATTTCATCAGTTGGTAGTTCCGGTTCGAACCCTTCAACTGAGCGAGTTTGATAAACGTGGATCCGATGTCCAGCGCGATCGGTTCTATTTTCTTCAAAAAAAGCATCCTGACTCCATAAGGAAAAATACGCCCCTTCAGCCGGCGCTCTTGCTTTTCATGATCTTCTCAATTTGCTTCAGATTGCTGTCGCTGTACACTCTCCAGCCACGCCAGTCCCGCTCAACCCCGCTCAGCAGCCCTTCGCTCTCCCACCGGAACAGTGTGGCGCGCGAGATATCGAAGCGGTCGCAGATCTCGATGGTTTTGTATTTCTTTACGCTCTTGCGGGTAACCATGATGCCCTCGCTGGATAGTTTACCTATAATACTCATATTAAGTATAGTTACGATGATACTGAGAATAAGCTGGTTGTCAAGTTTTTTTTTAATTTTTTTACAACTAAAATATGATGTACGATATATGGTGGATGCGCGGGAGGGAGAATGCTATATATGGGCTGCGCTAATTCACTCAGTTACGCCACATAGAACAAAATAGTGCAATAGTGACACGCGCTGCCCGCGAGTACAAAGAAGTGAAAGATCTCGTGGCCGTAGGGAAGTTTTTCGTCCAGGGCGTAAAACACAACCCCGATGGTGTAGCTCAGCCCTCCGGCGACCAGCCATGCCACGCCGGCGAACGGAAGGGCGCGCGCAAGAGGGCGGATGGCCGTGACAACGAGCCAGCCCATGAGAAGATACAGAACAACCGAAAGAATACTCCTTCGTCTCGCGGCAAGGAGGTCCTGGAGCATGCCGACAAGGGCCAATCCCCAGATAATGCCGAAAAGCCACCACCCCCGGACACCGCGCAGCGTCACGAGGGTAAAGGGAGTATAGGTCCCCGCAATGAGCAGATATATTGCGGCATGATCGAGAGTCTGGAATATCGTCCTGGCTTTTCCTTGCGTGCTGTGATAGAGCGCGGAGAAAAAATAAAGCGCCACCAGCGTCACGCCGTAGACGCTGAAACTGACTATCTTCCACGGGTCGCCCAGCCGCGCGGCGTGCACAACGAGCACGACAAGTCCCGCGAGCGCGAGGGCCGTTCCGATCAAATGGCTGATACTGTTGAGACGTTCGTCCGGATACATAGAGTCAAAATTTATTATAACATCCACTCATGCTCCAGGCAATGAGCATCGGAAAGAAAAAAGGAGAGGCCCGAAAGCCTCTCCCTGATGACGATAATACGATTTTATTCGGCGTCCTTAGACGTTTTCTCCGTGGGGTGTTGCAAAAGAAGCCGCGCGGCGCGCCGCCATATCCATGAGCACCCGCTCGGTGCCGAAGCGGCCCGGCTCGTACTTACGGATCTTCAGCTTCTCGCGCGCGGTGTCGATGAGCTTCAAGGCCTGTTCGAGGATCTTCCCCGGGTCTTCTTCAAAGTAGAAACCTGCGGTCACCATGTCCCACCACTTGTTTTCCATGATGTCCTTGAGCGTTTTGCTGGCGCTGACCGGCGATCCCGCGCCGAAGATGATCGGCACCCCGGAGGCAACGAAATACGTCCCGATCGCGATGGCCTTTTCGCTCATCCACTCGGGTGCGATGCCGACGGCGGGAAGGCCGCCGATGTCGTCACCAAGCCCGCCCGCCTCGGCGATGTGGGACGCGATCGTCAGGATACGCGAGTTATCCACGCAGGACCCGAGATGAAGCACCGGCGGAATACCGATGGCCTCGCAGACCTCGCGAAGACCCTTGCCTGCGTTCTCCAGCGCGTTTTCCGGGGTCATGTAGCCCGCTTTTGCCGAGGCATGCGCCGAGCACCCGGTCTGAACGACAAGTACGTCGTTTTTGATAAATTCGCGAGCAAGGAAGTTGTGCAGGCTGTCCTGGCTGATCCGGGGATTGTTGCAGCCCGCAAGACCCACCACGCCGCGAATGCGCCCGGCGATAATGGCGTCGTTCAGCGGCCGGTAGGAACCGCGAAACGTGCCGCCCTGCATATACTCGATGTACTCGTCGGAGAACCCGGCGATCATATCGGCCGGTTTTACGTTTATGTGACCTCTATCTTCTTTCCTGCGGTTCTGGAAGTTGTCGATGGCAAGCCGGACTGCCTTCTTGGCGATATCGAGACCATGATGCTCGTCGTATTCGATATGAACGGCATCCTTCATTTTCCCCTTCGGCGTCGTCGTGATGATCTTCGTATGGTATTTCTTCGACAGCTCGCCGATGGCGGGCATGATGCACTGAACGTCAACCACCATGGCCTCTACCAGTCCGGTCAGAATGCCGAGTTCCTGCTGCAGGAAGCCCCCTGCCGTGGAGATGCCGTGCCGTATGAGAATTTCATTCGCCGTGCAGCACATGCCGACAAGATTGACGCCTTTGGCGCCCTTGGACTGGGCATAGGCCGTGATCTCCGGATCGTCTACGGCGACAACCAGCATTTCCGCAAAGGACGGCTCATGCCCGTGCACCACGAGGTTAACATGGTCCTCCTTGAAGATGTCGAGGCCGGCCTTCGCCCTGATCGGTTTGGGGGTCCCGAACAGGATATCCGAGATATCCGTGCCCATCATGGAACCTCCCCAGCCGTCCGCCAATGCGGCGCGCATGGCGCCGAGCATGATGTTGTTCGCTTCCTGGTCCACGCCCATGGTTGTGCGGTGCATCATCTCCACCACTTCTCGGTCAATCGCGCGGGGCGCGATGCCGAGCTTTTTCCAGATCTCCTGCCGCCTTTTGGGTGCGCGGGACAGGTATGCAAGCTCTCCCCGCTGCTGACCGAACTGCTCCAGGAACTTGAGCGCCACCTTCTCTGCGACCTCGTTCACGGACTTGCCTTCGACATTGATATCGAGGTAGCCAGCCACGCGGTTCAGCTTGCGCACGTCCTTGATCTGGAAATCCTTGGCCTCCCCGCGCGCCACGGCAAGCAGAGTGTTCGCAAGGTCCCTCGCATGGTCCGAATGAGCGGCCGTGCCTGCGGCCACCATGCGCGCGAAGTTCCTCGCCGTTACCACAGGCAGGGATGCGCCGCACACGCCCTCGGCTTCGTCCTCCTTGCCCACGAGCCTGCAAGGGCCCATGTGGCACATCTTGCAGCAGGCGCCCTGGTGCCCGATGGGGCAGGGTTTAAGCCTCTCCGCGCGGTCAAACGATGTCTCTATTTTTTTCTGCGAAGCCACCTTGAGAATGGCCTGCGCAGCCGGGTCAACAGACTTAAGATCTTCTCTCATAACGTTCAAAAACTCCTTCCTAAAGGAGATGCGTCATCCCCTGATTACAAACCTTTACATTATACAAAAAAACAGGCAAAAAAACCACAGGAAGTTTACAGCCGCCACATTGAATTTTCTGCCGTATCTTGTTGAGTTTCTTCAGGATATGTTATTCCTGAAGCGCAGGCTGCTTGACCACCATGACTTTGGCAACGCCTGATCCCGACAACAGCCCCTCGTTCATGACGAGCAAAAGGCCTGACGCGGACACTGCGACGAACCGCACCGCTTCCGCCGCAACAGGCTTAAAGGTTGGTGCGCCGAGTTTGCCTGCCTTAACTTTCTTGACCCCGGCTGCGACGTCCTTAAGTTTGAAGCCTTTCGTCCCGTTGATCATCTGCGACAGTTCGGCCGCGATGTCAGCGCCGTCCTTCGCCTCTCCTGCGGCGGCTTGGGTCTGTGAAACGGCCTTGGTCATGCCGTAGGTGTTCATGATCGTCCCCTGCTTTTCATACAACGCTGCAAGCGGGAGCACGACGTCCGCCTTTTCCGCAAGTCCGGTCATGTGGCTGGCCAGAACGACCACCATGTCCGATTTGAAGTCAACATCCGGAGTTGCACCGGCGATCATGAGCGCCTTCATGCCTGATTTCATGTCACGGTATCCCGCGCCGGTCTTCTTGGCCTTCGCAAATCCGGGTCCCCTGTCGGACTGACAACCCATCTGCAGAACTCCCAGCGCATTTGCTTCGAGCATCAACGGCAGCACGCCGGCATTTTTGAGGAGTGCAAGGTTCAGCGCCTGCATCGACGCCTCCACGCTGCCGGAGATCCCGGTCCCGATCACGACCACCGGCTGTTTCGCGGCGGCATACGCCTTTGCCGCGGCGACAATTTGCTCGGAAGAAACCCCCGACCCGGAGGCCGCTTCATCGACGCTCACCAGAGCCTTCTTGAGCGCGTCTGCGCCCTTTGCCGCCGGCGACGTGCCTTCAGCCAGAACTGCCGACATGAGTCCGGCAAGGAGCACCGGGTCCGATCCCGCTTTCAACTGAAGGAGGATGGCGTTCTGGTGCCCGGCCAGGTCCGTCTTCACCGTGCTGACGACGATCACCTTTGCGCCGGCCTGCGCCCTCCTTCGGATCATCACGTCCACTTCCTGGAGCGACTGCTTCTTCTGCGAAGGGTCGGCGCCGATCACGACAACGCAATCGGACAATTTCAGGTCAGCGGAGGACGCGATGCAAACGCCGTTGTCTCCGTGCATCGTGCTGAGCGCGGAGATGACCCCGGAGGCGTAGGCGGATGCGGGCGTATCGATGTTGGAGCTTCCTACCACGTCCCGGGCAAGCGACTGGACTGCGTAGGCCTCTTCGTTCGTGAGCGAACCTGAAGCGATGAACCCGGCATTGCCGCCCGCTTTCTTGAGCCCGTCGGCGATGATTGAAAGGGCGTCTTCCCAGGTCGTGGCGACGAGTTTGCCGCCCTGCTTCTTCATCGGGGCAGTTACGCGGTTTGCGGCCCGTAAAGAACCGAAGCCGAAGCGGCCGATGGCGCAGATATAGCCGTTGCCTTCCTTGGCATTCACCTTTACGATCCGGCCGTCCTTGCTGCTCGTTGTCACGCTGCAGCCCGAGCCGCAGGCGGTGCATACGGTGTCATGTTTTTCGAGCTCCCACTCCCTGCCGTGCTGCCAGCGGTCCCGTTCCATGATCGTGTTCACCGGGCAGGCGTCCACACAGGACCCGCAGAAAGTGCAGCCCGATTCGTGGAGCGGCTTGTCCATGGCCGTCGAGACCTTGGTGGTTATACCGCGGCCCATGAACTCCAGTACGTTCGTGTTCTGCTCCTTGCAGACCCTGACGCACCGGCCGCAGAGGATGCAATAGTTGTTATCGATGGTGATGAAGGGGCTCCGGTCGTTCAACTCATAGTTGAAGCTTTTCCTGCCGAAGGACGATTCGCGGATGCCGAGGTCCGCCGCGTAGCGCTGCAGGTCGCAGGCGCCGGCCTTGGGGCAGGTCATGCAGTCCAGCGGGTGGAAGGAGAGGACGAGGTCGGTCACGAACTTCCTGATCTCCTCGACCTTCGGGGTCTTCGTCTGGACCTTCATCCCTTCCTTGGTCCGGGTGGTGCAGCCGGTCATGGGCGACTTCATGCCCTCGATCTCCACCATGCACATGCGGCACGCGCCCACGCCGCGAAGTTCCTTGATGTGGCACAGGTTCGGGATGTGTACCCCCACGGTCGCGGCCGCGTCAACGAGCGTCATTCCTTCCGGCACCGATACGGCCTTGCCGTCAAACTCCATATTCACCATCTTGGTCATAGCAACCTCCAATTAAGAAATCCTTTATTTCAAAATGATAAATCCCAAATAAGGTCCAAATTTCAAGGTTCCATTACCAGAACGTTTGGAATTTGATAACTGGAATTTATTTGTGATTTGCTGCATGGTGCTTGCTTCTATTTTCCCGGAGTCACGGACTGGTGCGTGTAGTCCGTGCTGCATGCCAGGGCCGGCCGCTCCATGACCGCCTCTTCCGATATGGAAATCGCGCCCTCGGGGCACACCTTCAAGCACTCCCCGCAGTGGGTGCAGCGCTTCTGCCGGATCCGGTAGGGGGTGAAACCGCCCTTGTACTGCACCGCCAGCACCCCTTCGATGGCGACGTCCTGGCAGACTTCCCGGCACTTGTCGCACATGGTGCAGCGGTCGGCGTCGATCTCGTAGCGGACAAGGGATTTGCATTCACGGGCAGCGCACACGCCCTTCAGGTGCCGGTCGAGCTCCTCGGCATGGTCCTTCAGGAACGCGGCCAGGATATCTGCGTGGTCCTTGCCCTTCTTGCACATGCCGCCGTCCTTCACGTCAACGGCGATGCGCTTGAGCTGCGCGGCATGTTTCTCCTCGCCCTTCCCCGCCTGGATCATCTCGAAGATTTTGATGGCGTCGTAGATGCCGAGCTTGCAGGGATGGCACTTGGAGCACATGCCGTCCTTGGAGTCGTCATAGTAGAATTTCTGGAGCCTGATCCTGGTGGCCATCACCGGGCACTTATTTTCCAGCTGCAACATGGGCCCCTCCCTTTTCGATCACGATTGCCTGCGTGGGGCAGACGCTGTAGCAGGCCTTGCACTTGGTGCAGTAATCCTGATCGATGTAGAACTTGTCCCTGAGCTCCACCACGGAATCGAAGGCGCAGGCCTGCTTACAGAGCCCGCAGAGAATACAATGCTCGGGAAGGATGCGGAAGGACCCCAGTCCCTGGCATCGTTTGGCGCGGCAGAACTTGTCGCGCACATGCTCCTCGTATTCCTCGCGGAAATATTTGATCGTCGAGAGCACGGGGTTCGGCGCGCTGTTCCCGAGTCCGCAGAGCGACCCGGCTACGATCATCTTGCCCATCTTCTCGAGCATCTCGATGTCGCCTTTTTCGCCTTTTCCCGTGGTGATTTTGTCCAACAGCTCGTACATCTGCCAGTTGCCGATGCGGCAGGGAGGACACTTGCCGCAGGATTCGGTCTTGGTAAAAGAAAGGAAGAACTTGGCGACATCCACCATGCAGTCGTCTTCGTCCAAAACCACCATGCCGCCCGAACCCATGATCGAACCCACGCTGGCCAGCGTGTCGAAATCCGCGGGCATGTCGAGGAACTGCTCCGGGATGCAGCCGCCCGAGGGGCCGCCGGTCTGGACCGCCTTGAACTGCTTGTCCGGGTTCAGCATGCCGCCGCCGATGTCGAAGATGATTTCCCGGAGCGTGATGCCCATGGGGACTTCGATAAGGCCGGTGTTCTTGATCTTGCCGGTAAGGGCGAACACTTTCGTCCCCTTCGATTTCTCGGTGCCGATCTTCGTGTAGTAGTCCAACCCCTTGGTGATGATCGTGGGGACGTTTGCAAAGGTCTCGACGTTGTTCAGGTTCGTGGGCATTCCCCAGAGACCGCCCGCCGCTTCGGAGAGCCTCGGGGGCCGGGGTCGCGGCATGCCGCGATCGCCCTCGATGGACGCGATGAGCGCCGTGGACTCGCCGCACACAAAGGCGCCCGCCCCTTCCTTGATCTCGATGTCGAACTCGAGCCCCGAACCGAGGATGTCCTTGCCCAGGAGGCCGAGGGCCCGGGCCTGGTTGATGGCCACGCCGAGGTTTTTCACGGCCAGCGGATACTCATGCCGCACGTAGATGTAGCCGTGCTGGGCGCCGATGGCGTAGGCGTTGATGAGCATGCCCTCAAGCACGGAATGGGGGTCGCCTTCCATGACCGAGCGGTCCATGAACGCGCCCGGGTCTCCTTCGTCGCCGTTGCACACCACGGCCTTGACCTTGGCGCCGGATTTTTTCGTATGCTCCCACTTGAGTCCCGCCGGGAAGCCCGCGCCGCCGCGGCCGCGGAGACCGGACTTCTTCACGATATCGATGACCTCGTCGGGCTGCATTTCAGAAACGACCTTCGCAAGGCCCGCATACCCGTCCTCGCGAATGGCATCGTAGATATTGCAGGGGTCGACGACGCCGTTCCGGTGGAGCGCCAAGCGCTTCTGCTTCTTGTAAAAGGGGATGTCCTGCACCTTTTCGTTCGGTTCGGACAGGGGGAATTCGCGGTAGAGCTGCTTGCGGTAGGGCACGTTGTGGAGCACGGAGTCGGAGAAGAGCGACGGCACGTCGGCCACCTTCACCTTCTGGTAAAAGATGTCCTGCGGGTCCTGGATCACCACCGGGCCGCGCTGGCAGAAACCCTGGCATCCGGTCCTCACGATCTCGAGCTTCACCTGCTTCTGTGCAGCTTCTTTTTCGAACTGGTCGATGAGTTTCAGGGACCCGGTAGCCTGGCACGCGGTGCCGCAGCAGACGCGCACGCGGTGGGCATCGCTTTCCGCGCGCTCCTTCTGGAGCTTCTGTCGCAGGACATCCAGGTCCTTTCCGTTCTCAAGGCGTTTAAACGTGAGTTCCATGTTCGCTCCTCACTGTAGTGATGATGTCGTCGACCATCCTGGGCGTCAGTTCGCCGAAGAGGTCCTGATCATTGATCGTGGCGACCGGCGCAAGGGCGCAGCACCCCACGCACCCCACGGTCTCCAGCGTGACCGACAGGTCGGCGGTGGTCTCGCCTTCCTTGATCCCGAGTTTCTGCTCCATTTCGGTCAGGACCGCCTTGGCGCCGCGAACGTGGCATGCCGTGCCCATGCAGACCTTGACCACGTTCTTGCCCCGGGGTTTGAAGTGAAAATGCTTGTAGAACGACGCAACGCCGTAGACATTGTTTACGGACAGATTCAGCCGTTCGGCGATCATCTTCATTGCATCTTCGGGCAGATAACCGATCTTCCCCTGAACTTTCTGGAGCACGGAGATGAGCATGCCTCGCTGACCCGCGGCGTCAGCGAGGACAGCGTCAACCTTGTTAAGATCTTCTTGCTGGAGCACGATAAAAAACCTCCCTCAGTTATTACGTAAGGAACAGACTACTCAACAGGTTTGGACTCGGAACAATTGCATTGTTGCGCAGGTGTTTAGTTTGATTACTTTTTGCAACTCGTTGGTGAAAAACATTAAGGTTATTTTATTAAGGGAGTGTATATTAACAATCGTGAGTTAAAAAATCAAGGGGAAATATCATAAAATAATTTCATACGGAAATTATTTAACTCTATCATTCCTTGCGGGGTGGCTGGTCGCCGACTCAGGGTTCGACGGGGTTATCGGGGGATTGCCGCCGGCGGCAATAACGCTCTGGCCGTCCGTTTTTGGACGTACCAACCGCCATGGGCTAAATGAATGTCCAGTGCGGTCTCACGGAAGGGCTGATGTATTTCCCTCTCTGCTCCCGGGACCGGGCTGAATGATTGACTTTACGATTGATTCATGGTTTAATGAG
>JAXIPA010000118.1:0-3879 GCA_045403145.1 Nitrospirota bacterium
TGCGCTGTTACGGATTCACAACATCGCGGCAAACGCAAACTGCGGCCTACTTCTTCCCCCCCAGCCAAGATTAAGCCGCATGCAGAGGCCAACAGCACGATGCCGTCGGTGTGTGAGCGCTGAACGACAACGAAGAACGGACAACTGATTGACAGCGCAGTCATAAAGGCGTCTCGATGCCGCAGCGGCAAGAGTAAATCTCATCCATGATCATCGGGACGCCTTGCTTTTTCTCCGCCACCCTGCCCCCTCTGACAATTCGACGCTAGCCCTTGCCCGTAGTCCTTGACGTTATGTTGGAATGCGGCTATCATGAGGTATGCCCTTCCTTTTCATCAGTATTTTCATCATTATTCTCGGGATTCGCTACTGGCTTCTTTTTCTGAACCTGAAATATTTGAGAATTCACGGCAGGACCGTGCCGCCCGAATTTGCCGGAGTGATCGACCCTGATCGCCTGAGCAAAATATCGGCATATACCTTGGAAAACAGCAGGGCAGGCATTGTCGAATCGGTCATCAGCAGCCTGATCATGCTCTTTTTTTTCTTCGGAGGTCTTCTCGGCGTTTATGACCGCTGGATTGCGTCTCAAGCGGGTTCATTCCTGGCGGGCGGGCTCCTTTTTTTTATGGTCTTGCTTTATGCGGAAACATTCCTTGGCATACCCTTCAGCCTCTACAAAAATTTTAAGATCGAAAACCGGTATGGTTTTAACACCATGACCGTCCGTCTCTGGATCACCGACCTTGTCAAATCGCTGGTCCTTTCCACGGTATTAGGCGGCGTGGTCGTGATCAGCGCCCTTGCCATCGTCAAGTCCAGCCCCGGCCTTTGGTGGCTGTGGGTATGGACATTTTTTCTCGTCTTCGGCACATTCGTCATGTACATCTCTCCCTATGTGATCGAACCGCTCTTTTTCAAGTTTGAGCCGGTCAAAGCGGAAGGCCTTGAGGACAAGGTCCGTGAACTCATGGAGCGCGCGGGGCTCAAAGTGGGCCGCGTGTTTCAGGTGGATGCCTCGCGCAGGAGCCGCCACTCGAACGCCTACTTTACCGGGATCGGCAGGGTGAAACGCATCGTGCTTTTCGATACCCTCATCGAACAGATGACTCAGGACGAGATCCTCGCGGTCCTTGCCCACGAGGTCGGGCATTGGAAAAAGAGGCATGTGTTGAAGGGCATCATCCTCACCGAGGCGCTGGCATTTTGCGGTCTGTTGTCGGCGTTCCATCTTATTTCGTGGGAAGGCATGCCCGGTCTCGTGAATCTCGGCAGCGCGTCTTTTTATGCGAGGGTGCTCATACTGGGGTTTGCCGGTTCCCTGCTCATGTTCCCGCTCACGCCGCTCTTCAGTTTTCTGTCCCGGAGATATGAGAAGGAGGCGGACCGGTTCGCCTCCGCTTTGACCGGCCGCCCCGAAGCTCTTGCCTCCGCTCTGGTAAAGCTCTCGCGCGAAAACCTCTCCAACCTCCATCCCCATCCTCTCTACGCGAAGTTTTACTATTCTCATCCGCCGGTAGTGGAAAGAATCAGGAAGTTGAGAAGGTGGGAAGGTGGGAAATTGAGCGGGTAGGACAGCGGAAGGTGAGAACATCAGAAAAGTGAGAAGTTGGGGTTTTTTTCTCTTCTTCCCCTCTCATCTTTTTATCTTCCCAACTTCCCGATTTTCCCATTGACCGCCGTCGCCTTCTTGTGATATTTTTGTCCATGGAAAACCCGAGCGAAATCTCACGCCTGCAGGAAAAGATCAAGCGGATGCGAACCCTCATCGAGGTGAACGCTCTCATCAGCTCGTCGCTGGACCTCGACACTATCCTCGAAAACGTCATGGCGATCTCGAAGAAAGTGATGAACGCCGATGCCTCGAGCCTTATGCGCATCGATGAGAAGACCAATGAGCTGGTCTATCAGGTTGCCCAGGGCAAGGTCGGCGAGAAGCTGAAGCAGGAGTTCCGGCTCAAGATGGGGCAGGGGATCGCGGGGACCGTTGCCCAGGAGGGGAAGCCGCTCCTCCTGGAGGACGCTTATACCCATCCGAAATTCCACCGCGCGCACGACGATGCCACCGGGTACCGGACCAAATCCATGATCACGGTCCCGCTCAAGGTGGCGGGCAGGGTGACCGGTATTGCCCAGGTAATCAACCGGCTTGACGGGAAATCCTTCGACAAAGACGACCTGGAGCTGTTCATCTCGCTTTCAAGCATGGCCGCCATCGCCCTTGAGAATGCCAAGATGCACCAGACACTGATGGAAAGACAGCGGCTTGTGAAGGACATGGAGTTTGCGCGCACGGTTCAGGAAAGTTTTCTGCCTCAGAAGGCCCCGGAAGTGCAGAGCTACGGTTTCAGCGCGCATTATACGCCTGCCCTTGAAGTCGGGGGCGACTTTTATGATTTCATCCACCTGGATAAAAAAAGAACGGGCATCGTGATCGGCGACGTCTCGGGCAAGGGCGTGCCCGCGGCCCTCTATATGGCGAAACTGGGAAGTGATATGCGGACACTTGCATTTACCGAACGGTCCCCGGCAGAGGCGCTGGTGAAGCTGAACGATCTCCTTGCGGAGCGGAGCAGGCGGGGGATGTTCGCCACGCTGCTCTATCTCGAACTGGACTCCGTTAGCGGCACGCTGACCATATCAAACGCCGGACATCTTCCCCCCATCATCAAAAAGGGCGACGGATCTCTGGTAAAGCTCGCGACGTCCGGCGGTGCGCCACTGGGGATGGTCCCGGGCATGAAGTTCGGACAGGAGACCGCGAAGCTCGACCGCGGGGACACCGTAATTCTGTATACCGACGGCATCGTGGAAGCCATGAATGCCAGGGAGGAATTATACGGTTTTGGCCGGTTCGAGGCCCTAATAAAAAAGAGCCCTTCGGACCCCGATGCCCTCAAGACCGCCATTATCGAAGATGTGAACCGGTTTACCGGCCTCAGCGCGCAGCATGACGACATGACCCTGGTCTGCTTCGGAGCGGTGAAGTGACGGCGGAAAGAGGACAGCGGAGGGACCCCCGACAGGAGCATTCGGGGGCAGACTCAGGGCGAGGGGAAAGGGACGATGAGAGCCGGCAAACGGAAATGGTTACGCTTACCGTTCCGAGTCATCCGAAATATCTGTACGTGATACGGAGCGCTGTGTATCCCATCGCAATCGAGGCCGGATTTTCCCGGGGAGAAGCCCGCAAGATCGTCCTGGCGGTTGACGAGGCCTGTTCGAATATCATCAAGTACGCCTACGAAGGGGACCCGACCAAAAGCATCAACGTGAGCGTCACGGTTGATTGGCAGAGGCTTCGGATCGAGCTCGCGGACACCGGGAAAAAGGCGGATGCGGGGAAAATCGCCCCGCGGGAACTCGACGATATCCGGCCCGGCGGGCTGGGAACGCACTTCATGTCCTCCATATTCGACACGGTCTCCTATGATACAAGCCGGGAAGCGGGGACGGTCCTGACCCTGATCAAGGAAAAAAGATAGGCTGTACCTATGAGGTTTACGTGGGATGAAAGTCGAAATAGTCACAGAAAAAATCAGCAGCGGGTTCATGCTGAGACTTAAGGGCGACGTGGATATGAATACCTCCTCGGACGTGAGGAATGCGCTCGCCGGCGTTTTTCAGCAAAATCAGAAAGGCATGAAGGCTCTCCTTATCGACCTGTCCCAGGTGCGGTACATGGACAGTTCCGGCATCGCAACGCTCGTGGAGTGCCTGCAAAACTGCATGAAAACAGGCGCACGGCTCAGGCTCTGTGAGTTGAGCGCGTCGGTCAGAGACGTGTTTGAGCTTGCGCGGCTTGCGAGCGTGTTCGAAATTTTTCCGACGGTCAACGAAGCGTCGAAAGATCTGTGAGGGAATTTCGGATTGCAGATT
>JAXIPA010000068.1:0-13429 GCA_045403145.1 Nitrospirota bacterium
GCCGGTCTCGTCCCAAAATGCCGGAGAGTTTCGGACGGGTTATTTTGGCTATGGGAGTGACTTTCTTTTTCATACGGTCAGTTGGCTGCAAAGCACAAAATGCGTAAAGTTACCCACGTCACCGGTTTTTTCCTGTTGCTGTCCAGGACCGTGAACAATCTTTTTCTCGGGAAAATGTCCGGAAGTTTGGGACGGGTTATCTTGGCGGGTGATGTATTCTTGCGCATTCTGCTCTATAGGTTCGATCCGAAACATCAGGGATATAGTTCAGCACGACAAGCTGCGTTGAAGAGCATACCTGTTGAGACGTTTTATTGCAAGGTATTATTCGCATTTTCCCGGCTTTTGACTTCAAATTCCAATTAGCGCATCATCTCCATCCACGTATCGCGGCACCGACCGCGTGCATCAGTCTCTCGTTGACAAACTCCCGTGAAAATCATAAACTCATACCGCTCCGTGCAATGAAAGCCGTGAGCAGAATTTCGTATCCGAGGTTGATGAAGCATGAGTATTCTCGATTCCATCGGCAACACGCCGCTCGCGCGGCTCGACAAAATCAATCCCAATCCGAAGGTCCGGCTCTATGCCAAGCTCGAAGGGAACAACCCCGGCGGGTCGGTGAAGGACCGGATCGCCCTGTACATGGTCAGGGCCGCCGAGGAACAGGGCATGCTGAAACAGGGCTCGACCATCCTTGAAGCCACGTCTGGAAATACGGGCATCGGTCTGGCCATGGTCGGCGCGGCACGGGGATACAAGGTCAAACTCGTGATGCCCGAGTGCGTCAGTATGGAACGCAGGAAGATCCTCGAAGCCTTCGGCGCCGAGCTTGTCCTGAGCCCGGGAAACGAGGGCACAGACGGCGCGATCCGGCTTTGCCGCAAGATGCACGAGGAGCACAAAAACGAATATTTCATGCCGAACCAGTTCGATAATCCCGCGAACGTTGAGGCCCATTACGAGACAACGGGCAGGGAAGTCTACGAGCAGACAAAGGGAGAAGTGAGCGTGTTCGTCGCGGGCATGGGAACGACCGGCACGCTCATGGGCGCGGGCAAACGTCTCAAGGATTATAACAGCGCCATCACGGTCCTCGGCGTGGAGCCGAATTTAGGCCACAAGATCCAGGGCCTCAAGAACATGACGGAAGCCATAGTCCCGAAGATATTCAATCCCGCTGCGCTCGACGAGAAATGGACCGTGCAAGACGACGACGCCTTCAACACAACGCGCCGCCTCGCGGTGGAGGAAGGACTCTTCGTGGGCATGAGCAGCGGGGCTGCCATGTGGGCCGCGGTCGAGAAGGCGAAGGAAATGAAGGACGGCACGATTGTCGTCATCCTTCCCGACCGGGGCGATCGGTACCTGAGCACGGCCCTGTTCACCTCGGTCTGCGGCAAGTGTCCGCCATAAAGATCAAGAATTCACTTATCGGGAACATGCAAGGCTACGGGAAGACGTTCCGCGGCCTTTTTTTATTATTCATTCGGAAATGACCATGGACGACAACGCACGCGAAAAAACGAAAACCCGGGTCATCATCGCGCTGGCGGCGGTGTATCTATCCTGGGGTTCCACGTACCTGGCGATCAAATACGCGCTGGAAGGTCTGCCCCCGCTCTTCCTGATGGGTATCCGGTTCCTGCTGGTCGGCATCGGCATGTACGCTTTTTTGAGGTTGCGGGGGACGGCCGGCCCCAACTTGCGCGAATGGTGGTGGTCAACGGTCATCGGCGTTTTCCTCATGCTGGGGGGCAGCGCAAGCGTTGCCTATGCCGAGCAGTGGGTCTCCTCGGGTTTCGCGGCGCTCGCGATCGCCACAACGCCGCTCTGGGCCGTGCTGTTCGCGGGGATCTGGAAACGCTGGCCGAACCGGATGGAGTGGGCGGGCCTTATCGTCGGGCTGGCGGGCGTCGTGCTGCTCAACTTCGAAGGGGACTTTCGGGCAAGCCCTCTCGGCGCCGCCGCGCTCATACTCGCGCCCATGTCCTGGGCATTCGGCTCGGTCTGGAGCCAGCGGGTCCCGCTCCCGAAGGGCATGATGGCCGGTGCGGCCCAGATGATAACCGGCGGAGGCGTAGTCATGGTCGTGGGGTTTGCCATGGGAGAGCGGGTGATTGCGATCCCGGGATGGCGGACCATCGGCGCGGTCGTCTATCTCGGCGTGGTCGGCTCCCTTGTGGGCTTCACAGCCTATATGTATCTTCTCGGAAGGGTGCGGCCCGCCCTTGCCACGAGCTATGCTTATGTAAATCCCGTGATCGCGGTGGCGCTGGGGATCTGGCTTGCGGGCGAGAGGATCGCTGTGACGGGCATAGCCGCCATGATTGTGATTGTTGCGGGCGTCGTTCTGGTCATCCTGGCCAGCGGAGACAGGGAACGATGAGGGCCGGTCCCCTGAAAGTATATTTCGACTGCCGCTTGGCGGTTCAACCGTCCGCGACAAGCCGCCTCGTATGATTCGACGCGGTGCGGCACTTGGGTAACTATCGTCTTATTGTCTGCATTTGCAGTTCCGCCATTCTTTTCGCGTGGCCGGCAAGACCGAGCTCTTTGACCTTACTCGCGACGCCTCGTTCTTCATGGTCGCGAGGAAGCGCTTTCCACCCCCGGCGGGAGCCGGGGGATGCCAAGGCGCGGGATTGCGGTGGCAGCCGTCGCACTTCTCTTTCAAATACGCCTTGCACGCGCCGCAATACAGCCCGCAATGGGCGACCAGCTCGACATCCTCTTGAATGGTCCGCATGGGAGACTCCTTTGCCTGTCATGATTCAGACGGCAACCCCCGCCTCGCGGCGGGGGTTGCCTTGAAGCATCCCTTTACGCAAACTACCTAACCCGGACAAGCCGGAAAAACTTTTTGCCACAGAGGTCACTGAGAACACAGAGGGAAACAAAAACTATAAGAGCTTTAATTCATCCTTTTAAGTATTTCTCTGTGCCCTCTGCCTGCGGCCAGCGTTTACGAGTGCTTTCGCGAGTGCAGGCTGTGTCCTCTGTGGCAAAATTTTCTTGCCATTTTTAGTAAAATTTGATTCTTTAGTTACTACGTTTTGCCGAGATACCGGCGTCAAAAAAGCAAGCTACTTGATCACTCCGCAGGCCACCCTGGCGCCGCCTCCACCCAGGGGCGCCGGCTGGTCGGAATAGTTGTCCCCGCCCGCATGGATCATGAGCGAGCGGCCTTTCACGTCGGCCATCTTGAGCCGGGGCGCGGTGACCGCTGTTGTGGCCTTTCCATCAGCCCCGGCAGTGAGCGCCGGGAGGTCGCCGAGATGGCCGGACCCCTCGGGCCCCAAATGCTTTCCCGCTCCGGCCGGGTCATAGTGCCCGCCCGCCGCGAGACCGGGAACCTGCTTGCCGTCCTTCATGGCTGCTGCGCAATCGGGGTTCTGGTGCACATGGAACCCGTGGGCGCCGGGTGTCAGGTCAGCGAGCTTCGGTGTAAACACAAGGCCTGCCGGTCCTTCAGAGACCGTAACCGTGCCGATACTCTTGCCCACGCCCTGTTCGCTGACGAGATTCATCGTGACCACAACCTCCGCTGCAAATACCGGGAGCGCAGCAAGAACCCCCAAAATGATTGCAACTGCCAGAAATCCTTTTTTCATGACCTATCCCTCCTGTTCGCGCTCGACTTTTTTACTTCTGATTTATCCCCCTATTATATCAAAAGGCATGTTCACTTGATGGCCGGGCATGCTTTTATCGAAATGATGATTAAAACTCTCCCTGTGATATAATGAAGGCGATGCCGTGATTTCAATCGTTTCTCGTGTAGCAGGGAATATTCGCCATGCTGAGCAAATCAATGGACCCGGACCTGCCGCTGATCCAGGACGCCGACCTCGCCGAAAAAGTCGTCCTCGTCCGTTTCGACCACAACGTCGTGAAGGACGGAGCAATACGGGACCCCTTCCGCATCGATCGCACCATCGGTACGCTCTTCCACATCGTCGAACGGGGCGGCAGGCCCATCATGATGACCCATGTGGGCAGGCCCAGGGACAAGAAGACCGGGGACATCACCTGCCGGCCCGAAGAGTCCGCTGAACCGGTCGTGCGGTATCTTGAGCAGAAGCTCCACACGAAACTCTACATCCCGGACTTTCCCCTTGACCCGAAGCAGGGCATCGTCGGGATCGACACCTCCATCAACCTCGCTGTCAGGGACCTGCGGCAACGGAAGATCGGCGGGATCTATCTTCCAAACACACGGTGGTTCCAGGGAGAGGAGGCCGAAGGGGAGCTGCGGGAACGTTTCGCGCTCCAGCTTGCCGGCCTGGCCGATATCTACGTGAACGACGCTTTCGGCTCGTGGCAGCCCCACGCCTCCACCCATACTATCACCAAACTTCTCCCCTCCTACGCGGGCTTCCTGCTCCAGCAGGAGATCATGCATCTTGACGGCGTCATGGACCCCGAACGGCCCTTTCTTGCCGTTGTCGCCGGCTCGAAGTACGACACCAAGATCAAGCCCCTCAATGCCATCTATGACAAGGTGGACCGGCTGGTGCTCGGCGGCGTTATTTACAATACCTACCTCTGCGCGAAATACGGGATAAGGATCAAGGGCGTGACCGACGAGGACCGCGAGCTTGCGCGGGAACTGGTGGAAAAGGACCGCGCCAGAAACAAAATCGTCGAGCTTCCCTTCATCGTCGAATCGGACCTCCCGGACAAAAGGATTGAGGGCAGGCACCGGACCATCAGCATAAGGGACTTCAAGCCCGGCAATTCCTATGAATACGTTCTGGACATCGACCCCCGCTCATTCGAGGAAAAAACGGTCGCCGAGGCCCTCGGCACGGCAAAGACCATCTTCGTCAATGCCGTCATGGGATACACCCCGCATTTTTCCGCGGGTTCCCGGGCGCTGGACAACACCATCGATCTGAACCGGAACGCCATGAAGATGTACGGCGGCGGAGACACTCTCCAGGAATTCAAGAACCTCCTGCCCGGCCTTTACCTTTCGGTCATGGATGACGCGAGCTACTACTTCTTTACCGGCGGCGGCACGGTGCTGACGGCGATCGAGCACGGCAGTCCCTACAGCCTCAAACCGGTTCAGGCGTTGATGGAAGCGAAGAAAAAACAAGGGTGAGTCCGGAAGACCGGAGGCCAGTCATGAAAAAAGAGACGCAATGCGTGCACAGCGGAACGATCCGTGACACCATCACCGGCGGAGTGAATTCGCCGATTTTTACGTCATCGGCATTCGACTATATCGACCGGGAACAAATCGCCTACCCGCGCTACTTCAACACGCCGAACCAACGGGCGGTCGTCGAGAAGGTCTGCGCCCTGGAGGGGGCTGAGGACGGCGTTCTTTTCAGCTCCGGCATGGCCGCGATCAGCACGTCCATCCTGGCTTTTGCCGGCGCGGGGGACCACGTGGTCATGATGGACGAACTCTACGGCGGAACTCATGCCCTGGCAACTGATGAATTTCAAAGACTCGGGATCGAGTATACCTTCACCGCGACTGATGCCGATGACATCTGCAAAGCCGTGAAACAAAATACCCGCGTGGTGGTGATCGAATCCCCGACAAACCCGCTCCTCTCGGTGATCGATATCCGGAAGGTCGCGAAGTTCTGCCAAAACCTGAACGTGGTCACCATCATCGACAATACCTTTGCCACTCCGATATATCAAAATCCGCTCGGGCTCGGCATCGATGTCGTGGTCCACAGCGGCACGAAATACCTGGGAGGACACAGCGATATCTGCTGCGGCATCGCTGTTACGACGAGGGACAAGGCCGCACGAATACGCGCAGTGGCGCGGAACCTGGGGGGCAGTTTGAATGCTCAGACCTGCGCGCTACTTGAGCGAAGCCTTAAGACCCTCGCGATCCGGGTGGAGCGCCAGACGGAAAACGCAGGCAGCATCGCGCCCTGGCTGGAGGACAATCCCCTGGTCAGGCGGGTATACTATCCCGGGCTTGCGAGCTCGCCGTATCATGAGATTGCGAAATCGCAAATGAGAGGCTTCGGCCCCATGCTGTCCTTCGAACTGGACGACGCGAAAATCGATCCGGACAAGTTCGTCCGGGGCCTGCGTATTATCGCACCCGCCGTGAGCCTCGGAGGCGTTGAATCGACCATCTGCGCCCCCGCTGTCACGTCGCATGCAAAAATCACGGCTGATGAACGCACGAGGATCGGGATAACCGACTCGCTTTTGCGGCTATCGGTGGGCATCGAGCATGCGGATGATTTGATCGAGGACATAGAGCAGGCGATGAAGGGCTGATAAAAGCGGGCTGGCCATACCATTGGTAAGGGGTTGGGTTCAAAGTTGCAATATCGCCGCAAGCAGGCATGATTGAATCGATGCTTCGTTCATGGTACCGGCTTTTTCATTATGATTCACTGGTTATCCTCTTAAACGGCACTGCCGGATGGAGCTCGGCCGTTTCAAAGGTGATGAGCCCCGCCTGCGCGAGCGGGTCCTGGTCTACGATCTTTTCAGCATCCGCCATGCTTTCCGCCCTGATGACGATCATGCCGCCCCGGTCTCCCCACTTCCCCGCCTGCACGAGCGTCCCCGTTGCGAGCTGCTTTTTTGCCCATTCCCGGTGCGCGGGAATGAACTTGTTCAGGAGCGCCCGGTCAGCGTCGTGTTTGATCTTATTGATGGACATAAAATACATCATTGCCTCCCCATGAAGACCATCAGCCGTAGTGCTTCAGCGGTCGAGTCGTCGGGTATTGCTTCGCTCTACGACCTACGGATCTGACAAAATTTTATCGAATATCCGCCGTCATCCTGACAACATTTCCCGCTTTGATTCAATGAACTCCTCTCATAGATGACCACCGATCACATCTTCTAAAGTCAGTCTAACACGGGTAAAATGCTCATTCAAGCGCATTTTGCCGCAGTGATGGCGACTTTGCTTTCCTCCAAGATCGTCATTCCGGGCTTGACTGAGCCTGTCCCGCACTTGATGCGGGAGAATCCAGCGACTTTCTAAGAGACACTGGATTCCAGCCGGAGTTTATCCTCATGAAAGTGGGGACCGGGAATGACGTTTATTGGCCACTTGTATGATCAAAACGAATAAGACCTTGACGTACCAGTGAAAATCATATCTTCATCCGCATTTATCCGTGTCAAAGGTCTTGACCCATGAATGTGACCCCTCTTTGAGCTGAAATCTCTTTCGTTCCGCCTGTCCAGGCTTTGACAAAGAACCTTCTTGACAATGGCCCCTTTTTCAGGTATTACTTACCTATCTGACTAATCTGATTATTCGGATTTACCGGGAGGACAAATGACAACGAAAAAAACCACAAAAATTCCGATCTCGGGCCCCTTCGTCAAGGCGAGCTGCTGCTCCGTGGAGGCGCTCGTGACCGTGGACGAGCGGGGACAGATGGTGCTCCCGAAGGAGCTGCGCGCCAAGGCGGGCATCAAGGCCGGGGACAAGCTGGCCGTCACGAGCTGGGAAAAGGACGGCGAGATCTGCTGCATCGCGCTCATCAAGGCCGGCAATCTCGAAACCATGGTCAAGGGCATGCTGGGGCCGGTGATGAAGGAAATACTGTAGATATTGACAGCAAGGAACGCAAAGCCCCTCGATTGTCATTCTGGTCCCCACTTTCGTGAGGATAAACCCTGGCAGGAATCCAGAGGTTTTCTTGTAAGGTCCTGGATTCCCGATTAAAGCATTCGGGAAGGCCGATTAAAGGTTAGCTGTAGTATTAATAAATTGCCCTCCCTCAACATGCAAGGTGGATCTCCATGCAACTGCAAACACTGAAATTCATAAAGAAGGAATTACCGCCCTTTGCTAATGGCACCATTACCACCCCTGCCGGCCCGGTCTTCCGCGTTGTCTCCGACTGGTCCCGCGCCGACACTTGGGGCATGGTGAAGAGCAGGATCGGCGCCTTCCGGATGAACTATACCGTCGCGCCTGGCCTATACGTTGTCGGCGATCCAACGAAGGATTCCGATGTGTTCGTGACCGCCAACTACAAGCTGAGCTTCGACATTCTTAGGCGCGAGCTCAAGGGCATGAACGCCTGGGTGCTGGTGCTCGACACGAAGAGCATCAACGTCTGGTGCGCTGCCGGGAAGGGGACCTTCGGTACCGATGAACTGATCAAACGAGTATCCGCGGCAGGCCTCGACAAGGTCGTGTCTCATCGTCGTCTCATCCTGCCCCAGCTCGGGGCCGTCGGCGTCTCAGCGAGCGAGGTCCTGAAGGCAACGGGCTTCCGGGTCTCGTTCGGTCCGGTGCAGGCAAGCGACATCCCCGCGTATGTCCGCGCCGATTATAAAAAGACCGCGGCCATGAGTATTGCAAAATTCCCGATGAAGGACCGGCTGGTCCTGACGCCCATGGAGATAAATCCGGCCATGAAGAAATTCCCCTGGTTCGCCGGCGCAATCCTGCTTATCTTCGGGTTGCAGCCCTCGGGCATTCTGTTCCGGGACGCATGGTTCAATGGCTGGCCTTTTCTCCTCTTGGGTCTGCTCACGGTCTTTGCCGGGGCCTTTGTGACGCCCGTGCTGCTTCCCTATGTCCCCTTCCGGTCGTTCGCGATCAAAGGCTGGATTGTGGGGCTTGTGTCGGTCTTTCTTTCGGTGCGGCTCTTGAACTTGCCCGGCATGCAGGATTTGCCGGTTTTTACCGCGACCTATTTGTTCTTCCCGGCCATGGCCTCCTACATCGCGCTCCAGTTCACAGGTTCAACTACCTTTACCGGCATGTCGGGCGTCAGAAAAGAACTGAAGATCGGCATTCCTCTCTACATCGGCGCAGCAGGCATATCGATCGTCCTGATGATCGTGTTCAAGCTCAGGGAATGGGGGCTCGTATGAAATATCTTGCGAACGTAGCGACGCTCAAGTATGCTTCCGAAAAATGCGCCGGATGCGGCAGGTGCGTTGAGGTCTGCCCGCAGGGTGTTTTCCTGATGCAGGACAAGCGCGCCGTGGTCACGGACAGGGACCGGTGCATGGAGTGCGGCGCCTGCGCCAAAAACTGCGACTTCGGTGCCATCACCGTGAATTCCGGCGTGGGCTGTGCTTCGGCGATCATCACCGGCATGCTCACAGGCAGCGAGCCCACCTGCGGGTGCGGCGATTCATCGGCCGGCTGCTGCTGAAATTACTGCCTGATACCAACTCCCCGCCCATGGCCCCGGACAGGGGCCTTGACTTTCCTCCTTTTTTGCACAATACTATTTTTGTTCATTGCATCAGCCAGAGGGTAAGCTCACATCATTCGGTACAGCGGGGGATGCTCGGATGCAAAAGATCGCAAAACGCTTTCTGCTTGCCGCGTGCCTGATGGGCGCGCTGGCCTCCTCGTCTGAGGCCGTTGAAATAACGGCTGAAGAATCCTTCCTCCCCGACCGCCGCAAGGACCAGTTCCAGAAAAGCTACGGCTACGCGCTCTTCCCCTACCCCTACAGTCTTCCCGGCATCGGAAAAGGCATCGGCCTCGTGGGCGGCGCTTCGAACATCTCCGATACCTATACGGACGTTTACGGGATCATCTTCGCCGGGGAAGTCAGGGGCGCCGCTTTCGCCGTGGCGGACATCCATCTGATCCCCAGAACGCTGATCGTCGAAACCGGGTTCGGCGCCATCAGCGCTGTGACGATCCAGAGCTACAGCCAGCGCGGCATGAACACGGACAAACACGACTTCCGCCTGATCGAATTCGGCGACACGGAATACTATGGCGCGCGCATGACGGCGACGTTCGTTGAGCGCCGCTTCGAACTCTACGGGGCTTGGTACGAGGGGGCTTCAAGACTGCAGAGCATCAGGGACAATGATGGCAACGTCATCGTCGAAGCAGAGAACCCTCCCCGCCAGCGAGGTCACAACTCGCTCTTCGGCGTCCGCCTGGACCTGACCGACGATTACGGGGACCCTCGCAGGGGGCTTCGCATCGACGTGACCCGTTCGCAGACGCCGCCCCGGGACGCTGGTCCGGACTTCTATGTAATGGACTACAACACAACGGCCTATATCCCACTCGGCAGGCGCAGCACCTGGGCTTTCAACGTGCTCCGGTCCGACGCGGTCGTCAACAGCCAGGGTGAAACAGACCCGCAAAAACTCCAGCAGCTTCAGGGCATCAACTGTAATAACCCGGCGCTGACCGCGGAGGAGCAGCGGTTTTGCATCGAGGTGATAGACAATACGATCGCGAACAACAAGTTCGGCACCGCAACGTCCCTGGGCGGGTTCAGCAGACTGCGCGGGTACCCCCAGGGCCGCTATAAGGGCGCCCATACCCTGTTCTACGGCACCGAGATCCGCTGGAACCTGACCGACGAACGGACGCCCTTTGACATTTTCGTCATGAGAGACATCCGCACCTCGGTCCAGGTCTCCCTGTTCTACGAGACCGGGAGCACCTCCGACGTGCGGAGCGAGGTGGGAGACATTATGCGTGATTCCTACGGCGCGGGACTCAGGGTGGTTACGGCGTCAGGAGTGGTGTTCCGTGCTGACATGGGCTTCGGGAGAGAAGGAGTCAGCCCGGCGATCTTCATCGGGTATCCGTGGGAGATTTAGGCAGTTTCGGCTCTTGCTACGCGCCTTGGTGGCGGATTTTGGTTCCTGCTTGTCGATTAAATTATGACCATTGAAAAATACAACCTGCACCTGCACTCGATCTCTGTACACTTCACCACCAGCCTCTACCCCGTGGCGCTGTTCTTCCTGGGGCTGCATTACCTGATCGGAGACCCTTCCTTCCGCACGACCTATTTCTATATCATGATATTGTCGACTGTTTCCTGTCCTTTTTCCTATGTGACCGGCATCGTGGAATGGAAGCAGAAATTCCAGGGCAAGCGGGCCCGGATCTATTTACAGAAGATCCGTTACGGGATCGTTTTGACCGTTCTGGGCAGCCTGTGTACGGCATGGTACGGCATGGATCCGGATGTCCTGTCCGGCAGAAGCGTCGTGCAGGGAATGTTCGTGTTCATGAACCTCTGTGTTTTTGCGGTCACGGTCTATCTGGGCCATCTCGGCGGCAAGATAGCTTTTCATACGCCCCAGTAGCGACGCAGGTCTTGAGAATCCAACTACTCCCCGATGATCTTTACAAGCACCCGCTTCTTCCGCATGCCGTCGAACTCTCCGTAGAAGATCTGCTCCCAGGGGCCGAAGTCAAGCTTTCCATCGGTAACTGCCACGACGACCTCCCGTCCCATGATGGAACGTTTAAGATGAGCGTCTGCATTGTCCTCGCCCGTATTGTGCCGGTACTGGGACACGGGCTCGTGCGGCGCCAGCTTTTCGAGCCAGACCTCAAAGTCGCCGAAAAGCCCCCGTTCGTCGTCGTTGATGAATACGGACGCGGTGATGTGCATGGCGTTCACGAGACAGAGGCCCTCACGGACGCCGCTCTCCCGCAGACACTCCTCGACTTCACGGGTGATGTTGACGAACCCCCTGCGCGAGGGAACGTTGAACCAGAGTTCTTTGCGAAAGGATTTCATAAATACACCCTCATCGTCACACTAAAATAACCGCAGTGGTTATTTTAGATTTTACGCAAAAACTAAAATAGCGTAACACATTATTTCGAATTCTTCGCACCAGCCCCTTTTGCCGTGGCCCATGATGCGGCTCTGGTTTCCGATTCGTTCATGGATTTCGCAAAACGTAACGCCCTGTCTTTTTTCCGCCAATCTTCTCGACCAACCCCGCCTCGATCAGCGGCCGTAACAGATCCATCGCACCCTGCCGGGAAACGCCTAATGCCTTCCATATTTCCCCGGGGGCCATGCCTCCGTGATCACGGAGCAGGTGAAGAAGCTGTTCCTGTCGCGGGCGTAAGACCAGCCTCTCGGAGGTTTTTCCCTGAAAGGTTTGAATCCGCAGCCATGCCCGTTCGAGTGTTTGCCTGAGACCCGCCGCACAATACTCCAGCCAGGTTGTCAGGTCTTCTCCGGCTTTCCGCACGCCATCCAGCGCAGCATAGTATTTTGGACGGTCTTCCCAGTAATATTCGTCCACCGAAAAGATATGGTGGGTGTCGAAGCCCCGCCGATAGAGTTCCCACAAAGCGAGCGCCCTGCCTGTGCGTCCGTTGCCGTCGGCAAAGGGGTGGATGGCCTCGAACCGGTAATGCAAGATGGCCGAACTAAGGACCGGCGAGAGCTTTTTCGACGCCGTATTCCACCACTCCAGCAACTCGAGCATCAGCCCCGAAACTGCATCAGCCGGGGGGGGACGATACTGCCCGACCCGGACAGCAATCATCCGGTACTTTCCGGCCTCGCCCTGATCCATCACCTCTCCGGCCAGAATCCGGTGAAGCTCCAGAATGTCGGCCTGACGGATGACCTTTTTGTCCGCGTTTTTTTCCACGTACCGAAGCCCTGCGAAATAATTGAGAACTTCCCGCTTATGCCGTGTGTCGGAGGCCGAAAGTTCGCGTCCTTCCTCCAGGACACGAACCTGCTCAAGGGTCAGCGGGTTGCCCTCGATGGCAGTCGACGCATGGACGTTGCGCGTGCGGGTATCTTTCTGGAGCGCGGGAATCCTCGCAATATCCACCACGGCGCTCTGAATCCGTTCTCGCAACGCCGCCACCTGCTCTACTTCAGAAAGCAGTGCAGCAGTAATCGTGAATTGAGGGATATATGTCATGGTGTAAGTTTAACCAAAAGTCAAGTATAAGTCAAGTTTTGTGTCAAGCGGTGTCAACATTTTATTTCAGCGTTCATGACGGCGAGGACTGCTTTGTTCCTCTCGGATGAGGGGTAATGCTGGTGAAGCCGAGGCGTTTCAACAGGGCGAACCAGAGTTCTTTGTGGAAGGATTTCATCAATACCGCCGAAAAAGCCTGAATATCTTAGACGAGATACAACATGATTTCATCCAGTACAGTTCGCAAATCCGGCACATCGGACTCAATCGTGTGGCCGTCGGCTGTATGTTTGTGATCGGTAAATCTTAGGCGGGGCGATCCAGGTAGGTTTTTGAATATTTCTCGATAATCTTCGCTGTCCGGCTGCATATTCGCTAAGCAACATACTTGATGACCTTCAGGTTCTTCAAGTCGCTCGTGATCCGCTGACGCAGTTGCAGTTCGCCCATCCATTCAATATATTCCCGGTCGCCGCCCTGAAGGTCTTCAGCCGTGAACTTCCGACGAAAAACCGCCGAGGTTACGCCATATTTTTTTTCAAACTTTCCGATTTGCAGCGCCGTTTTCCGTAGACCGATTTCGAGTCGCTTAATTTCCGATGAAATGGCCGTCTTGATTGCATCAAGAGACAACATAGGGACAACATAGGGGACGCAACATAGGGGACATCCTATAGTCCCCCTGTCAAGTGCAAGTTGCTTCCGCTGATGTTCCAACACGATAACTGATGACCTTTCCTCAAGGCGCAGGTCGTCCCCGCGCCCTGTTCGGACATCAGCC
>JAXIPA010000196.1:0-15147 GCA_045403145.1 Nitrospirota bacterium
GCCAGGTCTTCCCGTTCACCACTATCGTGTTTCCGAAGAACTCGGGGTTCCAGAGGGGAGAGATGTCACTCCGGGTGTCTGGGACATAGGGACCCGCATAGCCGTCGAAGAAGAAACGCGAATCGGGATAGAACAATGAGCCGTCAGAGTTAAAGGACCTGTCCTGGATGACAAGGGGTATCTCATAAGCGCCTCCGGGAAGCCCTCCCGTCACTCCGGACGGCAGATCTGAGGCTCCGCCCCTCAGGAAATAGAAGCCGGCCGGCCCGGCATACACGTTGGTGCGCGTCATCCCGAGGCTGTGGTCATGGAACCAGAGCGCTGTGGCGCGCTGATCGTTCCTGTACTGGAAGACCGCCGCTCCGTCCTGCTTGGGCGCGCCCATAATCTGATCGAAATTGGAACCACGCGTAGCATAGCCGGCGGGAATATTGTTCGCTGCGGGCAGCATCCATGCCTCGGGATAGCCGTCGCTGTCGGGCTGCACATGGGAGCCGTGGAGATGGACGACCGCGGGAACTGGTCCATCATAGGGCTGCTGCAAAACAGCACCGTTCGACGGGTCCGGCCTGCAGTCTGTCATCGGCATCAGCATGCCGTTCATCATGCAATCCAACTGTTCGGGGTTTGCCCAATGCAAGGTCCGGTCAACGGGAAGAAGGTGCTTCAGGTAGTTGCACGCCGCATCTGTAGACGGGCTCTTCGAAGCGGCGCACGCTACCGGGTCCGCAACCAACTGGTTCATCCATTTGACCCGAACAGGCTTGTTCACCATCGCCTCGATCGAATACGCAGGGTAGAGGAACGTGCCTGGATGATTCACCGACCCGTAGCCCCACACCTTTGTCATGGGGAGGCCTGTGGACAGGACCTGCTGATCGAACTGCCGGACGGCGATCTCATAGTAGTCGATGCCCATCACGTTAGCGGTTGCATTGGGCGTCTGGGGCATCACTCCCGGGATCGGCAGCGGATCCGCATACTTCGTGATCGTCAGTGGATCCAGGGACCCGCCTGGAAGCGGGGCGGCAAAGGCCATGCCGGCGCAAGATAGCGCGAGCGCGGACACAAGTACAGCGGATAAAAGTCTTTTCATGGTAAGCTCCTTTTTTTTAAGTTAGAAATTATTTCTTAGATGCAATCAATTGGATTCTTCCTTCAGACTGACGTCAGCCGAACTTTCGCTTCACCCCCTTTCCCCCCCCTGAGATCGGCCCACCAGACGAACCTCCTGAAAAAGTCCATTTTGTATTATTCCTAACCTCTCGCCTGTCCTTTCTAACAGGCTGTTGAAAAACATTCTGAGCAGGCTAAAGTCTGCGGCTACAAGATTCTAATATTTTTATTTGTTACAACGTAGCCGCACCCTTTAGGTGCGTTGTTCATGAAATCGGTACTTTTTGATGAATTCGTAAAAAGTCGGAGAGAGCCTCTACGGTGTCATTCCGGCTTGACCGGAATCTTTCCTTTTCAGTGCGTTATGCGGCACTACGATTCCCGACACCTTGCACGACGCTTCGCTCGTAACCGCTGGGTGCAGGCAAGCGGGAATGACGATTTTTTATGAAACCATCCTTTTTCAACAGTCTGCTAAATACGGTTCTGCGTTTTACAGATACTTGCAAAATATTCAACAGACTAAAAACTGTTTGACTATTTTTTTGTATTCTCGACCGCAGGACAAATTGCAAGCCAGATGCCAGAAAAAAATTGATTTTCAGCTTTAAAAAAAACAACAGGTTAGGTAAATCGAAACAAGGAGAGGATTCATATTCGGCTCATTATCGCCGGGTCAATTTGAACGACACGTGTTTTTGAGCATAGGTATTATTACCCATGATAATCCGCATGTGCGCCGCCTTCTCGTCATGTTTGTCGCGCGAATAATGGTTTTACGAGAGCCTCCCTTGTCTTGCTGGTCTCGAAAAAAAAGCAGGGGCAGGTTTAAAAACCGGCCCCTTCACATTACGTAATGCACCAATACATGATGAAATCGTAAAAAGTCGTCATTCCCGCTTGCTTTTAAGCCTGCCCCGGCATGCTTAAAGCCGGGGGGAATCGCATTGCCATATATCATTCTGAAAAGAGACGATTCCGGACACCCTGCACTACGCTTCGCTCGTAACCGCTGGATGCAGGCAAGCCGGAATGACGGTCCTTCGGCGATTTTCGACTTTTTACGAAACCATCAATACATGGATGACTACAAAAATAGAGCTGCCCTTTCGCTCTTCCCGCTTTTAAAAGACTATCAGGCAAATTTTGGCAGTCAATGGGCAGTAATACCTATTTTAAATAAAAAAACCCGCATGCGGGATGAATCATGTTCCACGCATGCGGGTCCGACAGTTGTACGGCTCAATTGTACGGCTAATCCGTGTGCGACAGTCCCAGAAACGTTCCAACGGGCTGCAGCCCTTCCGAGCAGGAACCACAAAGGGGGGAGCGGGCAAACGCACCCCCCTTGCGCGCCACAACAAGCTATCCTTTAGCGGTTGACACAGGTACTGGTTTTACCTACCCATGTGCACGCCGCGTTGCCGTTGCATGAGCTTCGAGTCAGATACATCGAGCAGTCTACCGGCGGAGGCGGAGGGGATCCCGCACACTGATACAGTTCCTGATAGCCCGCGGCCGGGTACGAGGGCGGACCGGAGCCACCGCTGATGGCATTCCAGCCCATGGCCCCCTGGTCCTCGTGGTCCAGGATATGGCAGTGCATGACGGTCGCGCCGTCATAGACGGTCGAGGTCGCCGCGTTCAGGTCAAAGCGGACGTAGCCAGTGGCTGCCAGTGTATCATAGTATTCCCCGTCCTCGAACGGGCCGGATGTGCCGTTCATCTGGAAGTGATAGACGTGGAGATGGAAGGGATGAGCGTTGGCTTTGACTTGCCATTCCTGGACGTTGCCGGCCGGGATGGTGAACGTGGGCACATTCATATCAAACTTGCTGCCGTTGATGGTGCGCGCGCCCATGCTGACGGTGCGGCTCTCGACCGACGCCACGCCCCGAAGGTCCCGCAAATAGTTCGGCCGTTGCGCGGACCAGGTGCCGCCGCTCACGCCATTGGAATAGGGCCCCACATTCAGATTGGCGGTCAGCGTCGCATCCGCGTACACCTGTGCGACCACCGTTCCATTGACCGAGATGTTCGAGTCCACGCCGCACCTTATGGCCAGGTCGGCCCTGGAGGCGCCGGTCAGGTCAAGAGAGTTCGTTGGGAGCGCCTTGGGGGCCACGTTCCTCCAGACGCCGTCACGAGCCAGGAGAGCCACCTCGCAACCCGCCCCGACCGATAAGGTCTTCGGCATGGCGTCAGCGTCGGCGAGGAGCACGCGCCAGTGCTGCCATTCATTCACGGGTGTGCACAGGTTCCCCTGGACCTTCCCGTTCACCGTCCAGGTTGGAGAAATTGTGCCCGATATTATCGTGTCACCCCCGGTCCCGGCAACACTCGGGTTCACGAACGCGACAGCGAGCTGCCGTTCCGTCATACCCGCCACACCCGATGGGATGCCGTCGTTGGAATCGTTCACCAGAAGAAGACCTAAGGCGCCGCCTGACACCTGCAGAAAGGTCGAGCCGTGATGGTGCGGATGGTACCACAACGTGCCACCCATGTGGTCCGCCGGCACCTGATACACATAGTCGCCGCAGTAGCCGCCATTGATGAGGCGCATGACGTCATCGGAGGGCGACGTGGGTGAGACGTGCAGGCCGTGGGTGTGAAGGTTGGTGATGTTGGGGTCTCTGAACGTGTTTTCAGCGGTACTCGGTGCCGCATAGGGAAGCAGGTTCTTGAGGGTCAGGACATAGGTATTCCCCGGCGTCATCTTGATCGTCGGACCGGGAATACTGTAGCTTCCGCCCGCCTGACGGTAGGCCCGGGTTGTCAGAGTGCCGGCGCCGATGGGCAGGGTCGCCTCGCCGATTTCAAGGGTCCCGCTTAAATAACCATTTTGCGAGGTCCACAGGAACTCAGCCGGGTCCTGAATCACATTTGACGTTGGGCACACACTCGCCTGAGCGATGCCCGCCAGGGCAAGAATCGATATTGCCAGAGAAATGATCACGCTTCTCATTGCATTACCTCCCAATAATAAATTTTAAAAGCACTTTTGTTATTTCCACTCGTTTCATTTCTTCTCTTCTTTTGCCTTTGCTTATGTACACTTTCGTGCAAATCACTACGATTTCACCAATCATCAAAACAAACATTCATGAATTTTATTTTCATTCTCACCTCCTTCTCAAACCACTAGGACTGGGATACGATCCCTGAGCCGAATTCTGTCTGAGGAAACATGCAAGCACCGTACCTTCACTCGGGTTAGTTCAAGGATAAGGAAAAAAAAGAGGAATTCATGAAGACACGCACTGAAGGACTTCAACCCGTCTCGATTTGAGCAGACCAAATTGAACCGCATTGCTTATTCTGAACATAGGCAGAAATGCCCATGCTGCGCGGGGAGATCCTTACTGGCGATAACCTCATAAGAGAGGGCGGCCTTTTGGGGCCGCCCTTGTTATGTGGCTTTGCTCTACTCGTTCTCGAATGTTGCGGTTCCAACCAAGTTCGCGGTAACGACCTGTGGGGTCGTTGCCGCATTGTGCTAGTCCGTATGCTCCAGCCCAAGGAAGGTCCCGACCGAAGACAGTCCGGCTGCAGGTCTTCCGCCGGCGCCAACTGCGGGCACGCTGATCGTCTCCGGCGAGGCAACCGTGCCTCCGTTTGGGATCAAAAGCTGCGGATGGTCGAAGGGGGCCTGGTCCTGACGCACCCTTTCGTCGGTCAGGGAAAGCAGGAACTCGATCAGTGGTTCTTCGTCATTGTCTTCCAGGTCGATGAAGGCCATGTTGCGTTCGAGATTGGCGACGTTCACATCGCTGAAGTCTCCCTGGCGGTCGTAGAATTCGAGCACCTGCTCCAGGTTCGCCTGACCGCCATTGTGGAAGTAAGGCCCGGTGAGTTCCACGTTGCGCAGCCCCGGTATCTTGAAGGATCCGTCCACGCCAACCCTGTTGCCCTCCGGACATGCAGCGCCGCACTCATCGAGGGGCAGTTCCGGGGCAAAGACGAGGCCGTCAATCGCCTGCCGCGCAAAGGAGAGAGGGAAGCCGCCCTCTATGCCGCCGCGTCCCAGGTCCTCCGCAATCGGTCGTACGCCGATGTTGGCAAAGCCGTTGTCTATGAAGGCCACGGCTTCCGAGATCCGGAGGAATCCGTTGTCGAGGATTGTCGTTTCTTCCACTTCGATCGGTTCTCCGGCCACGCTCGCAACGGAGGCATCGGTGAACTCAGGACCGCCGTGGCAGCTTATGCAGTTGCCCGCGCCGATGGGCACTTGCAGAACGGCCTCAGCCTGGGCGATGGCCTTGTCCACGGCCACGGGGTTGCCTCTCTCGCCACGGTTGATGAACACCAGCAATCCCTGAAGCTGTTCCTCCTCAAGGGCGCTGTTATCCCCTCTCATGAAACGGTCAAAGGGTGTCTTGTCGGACACCAGAGTGGTCTCGTAAATCTGGACGGCCAGTCCGAAGAAGAGCGAGAAGTTGGCCTCCATCTGGGTGTAACCTGCCGGGGTAAGCGTCTCCGAATCCCAGTACTGGGGCTGGAAGGCCTGCTGAATCAGGGCAGTATAGGAGGCATTGATCCCGGTCTCCGGGGACTTGGACAGATGGCCGAGAATGCTGTCCCGCGGGTGTACGACCTGCTGGCCCAGGGGCGCGAGGCCCAGGAGCTTGCGGCCGATCTGAGGGAAAGGCCGGTTGAAGAAGGACATCTCGAGATCGCTCGTCGGCGGCCCCACGGCCTGGGAGGCAAGGCTCGAGTTGGGAATGCTGACCTGCTGTTGTTCGAGCGTCCCGGCGTTATTGATCCAGATCCTTGCGCCTTCGTCGAGCGGACCGAGCGGGCTTACCCCATTGAACTGGTTGTGGGCCCGGCCGTCCCAGAAGTTGGAGTGGTTGAACACCGCGTTGATCACGGTAGGAGTGTTTCTCGGCTCCACCCGGCGCACGTTTCTATTGACGTCGGAGGCCGCTGGTGTATCCAAATTGAAGATCGGGTCCGCGAACGCTATTCCCGCGTCGAGCAGCGGAGCTCCGATTGCGGTAAAGTTCGCCGCAAAGACGCCCATCGAGGAGACCACGTCATTCGTGTCCTGAGTGACTACCCTGGTCGAGAAGTTGTTATTCTCCGGGTCATCCAGACGGTGGAAGGGGAAATCCGCTTCAGTGAGCGTATAGTCGGGCATAAACTGCGGGAACCCCAGAACGCCGAGCGTGTTGTTCCCGAAGAGGGTGTCCCCCGCCTTAAGGCCCTGGTTCAACTGGTTCCGTGCCCGGCTGTCCGCTCCGGCATGGAAATGGCAGGATGCGCAGGCCTGGCCGTCGCTTCCCACCTGCATGTCCCAGAACAGGGCCTTTCCCAATTCTATGGCGGCCATCCGGGCGCTTCGACCGGGATTGAGGAACTCCTTCAGGTTCTCTACCTTGGGGATCGGCACCGCATCCAGGGACTTCAGCCCGGCGGCAAGAGCCGCGGCCCTTACGAGTCCGGAGTCAATTTTCTTTACCGAAGCTTGCGCCGCTGCAGAGCTCCCCGCAGCGCCCCTCGTCTCGCCTGAGGCTCCGGCTGAGCTGTCACCTCCGCAGCCCACGGGCCCCATGGGTCCAAGAATGAACGCCATCACCGTCATCCACACGATCATACGTCTACTGCTGCCTGCATTTCTCATCACAATTTCCTCCTATCATTGAGATATTTCCACCTGCATTGCGCTGTTTTGATACACGGCCTTGATGAATAATTTAGTGGAGGCCCCACCATAGGTCACTGTCAGGCTGCTCTGTCCGGATCGCATCACGGTTATCTTCACCGCATTACCCAGATGAGACGACACCGAGACCATTCCGGGATCTGAAGGTACCCATGTGGGGCTTAATTTGCCCGGCTCCTCTGGGATCAAGTCCGTAGACACCGGCCTCCACGATACATGTCCGCCTTCTCCCGGACACGATATAAGTAGCCGGCGATACCCAGGTATCTCCCATGTCCAAGCCCCCGTGGGCCGGGCATCCAGTTTGTAGAAGACTTTGATATCAGGGAGATAGGCCCTGGCCAGGTCCGTTTCTTCCTGGGAGGCAGGGATGATGCCCGCCGGAAGGACCGAAAGCCAGGCCGCTACGAGAAAAGCCGGGTCATGTTCATGTTGGTGATCACAATCGTTTTTCCCTTTCGTATCTTCGTTATCATTCTCATTTGCGCCGGTTATCTTCAGCCCTTTAGTCAGTGGTTCCCTTGAATAACTGAATGACGCAATTTCATCTCAGTCCAATTCAATTTGCATGCCACTGTGTCCGGGGCGGCAAGATCCATGGTTCTTGAACGAAATAAGGAAGTTATGGGTAAACTCGGAAGGTGCATTAATGAGGAATTGCGAGACACGCCACACTTCTGCGGCTCCCCAACTGTGTGGCGCCACAGTCAATTATTTTTCGGACAGGACAGAAGCCGGGACTTCGGGACCGTTTCCCGTTCACTCGTTTTTGTCAGAAATTCAGACGGCCGAATCTCGGGACCCCTCCGGAGAAGCACGGCCCTCTCGATCAGATTTTTCAACTCCCGCACGTTACCGGGCCAATCGTACTCCATGAGCTTTCTTAGTTCCGGATCCGGCAGACTCACGTCTCTTATTTCGTTCATCTCTTTGAGAAGATGAGAACAGAGCGCCGGGATGTCCTGACGTCTGTCCCGCAAGGGGGGAATATGTATTCGCAGGGCGTTCAGGCGGTAATAAAGATCTTTCCGGAAGGCGCTTCCGACGGCTTTTTCGATGTCCGCATCCGAGGAGGCCATCATGCGCACATGAACGGGCCTCTCGAAGTCTCCGCTGAGCCTGTTGCAGCGTGAGAGGATTGGCCGCCATGCGGTCAAATTGCGCACGGGTCACCGGGTCTCCGTTCACGCGGGCGATGATTTCAGCGGCGGCTTTGTCGTACAGAACGATAGGATCGCCGTCGTTGTTGGATTCACAGGGGCCGCCGAAGCCTTGCCAAACGGCGTTGCCGGGCTTGGGAAATCCGGACGCAATCTGACCTGTTGCCTTGTCAAACACAGCGAAAGATGTATTCACCCACTGGACATACTGCGTTGCACCCACGGCGCCGTTGGTATCAGGCGGAGCAGCTTGGACCGCAAATCCATAATCGCCATCGCCCACGCCGGCAAATCCGAGACCGTTTGTCGTGCCGACCAGAGGTCCATTTACGTTCTGGAGACAAAAACCACCATTCTCTACCGCAATTCTTTCTTCTCGGTCAGCGAAGTCATTATCACCGTCGGCACGATGGGCGCTTTGTTCCCCAGTAAATAATTCACTGTTGCCTGGGGAAATGAATGGTAGCAGAGGTCCGCCTTGATGGTCAGGGTTCCTTCACTATCCTCGGGAACCTTAAAATCGAACGTCACGTCGGCGTAGCCCCGGGGAAGGATTCTCGAATCATACAGGATGCTCGTTGCATTCCAGACCTCGATGTCGATGATGTTCCCGTCCTTATCGCCCGGCGCTCCCCTGAAAAGGTGAGTTCCTTTTTCTATGAACCCCTCTTCATTGATTCTGCCGAGGCGGTAAATTTCTCTTCCTTTATCGTCCATGACGCGGAAGTCCACCCACATTTCGCGTCCTTCCGGGAAGCACGTCGGCAGCTTGTGGCCCGCGCCGACATTGCGGACGCGAATTTTGACCGTTGCAAGATTGCCGGACTTCAAATTATCCACCGAAAGAATTTCGATGGTTGCCGCTCCCCGCAGCATTTCCGTTGCCAGCGCCGCGTGCTTCTCCGACCCGAGCAAACTCGGCATCTCCCCGCCGGAGGGAGTGACAGGTGAGGGGGGGCAGATTTCCGGTAAGGGACGATGCGCCGCATCGCCCCTACTCAGTGTCGTACGTCACATTTGCCGCCGTTACCAGCGTGTCAGTGGGGCTTCCGTTGGTGTCAGAAGCGGCTGTAAAGGTCGCTGGCGTCAAGTCGAAGCTGAATGCGGGAAGCCCTGCGCCCGCCGCCACCGCGTAGGTGGCCCTGATGATCGGGGAAGGCCGCCCCAGTGTGTCGAGAGGTGTTACTCGATCTCAACCTCATCCGCTGCAATGCTCCCCGCAGGAGTTCCGGGGGTGAAGATCCCTCGCGCCTTCACGATCATGGTCTTGGCGCTTGTCGCTGCGAAGAACTCATCCAGGGCTGCAAACGGCGCATTATCATCGACACTGTCTGCGGAGTCGTCATTAAAGGACTGCGCTTCGGTCGCGTTGATGGTGATGCCGGCGATCTTGAAGGACCTTCCCGCTGAATTCACATCGCGCGCCGGCCCCTGCAGGATGCTCCGGCCATTCGAATTCAGGTTTTGTTTGATTACCCTCGTGGCAGTGATAGTGCCGTCAAGGTTCATGAACCCGCGAATTCTGAGTCCGTCTCCGATTGTAATCGTAGCCTCGCTCACCAATCCACCTTCGAACCGGGTCCTGGAAGTCGTCTTCACGGTAAGACCGAGGGCATTGGCCGAACCCGCGGCGTCCGCGACTGCCTCGATCCGGATGTTCTCCTTGAAGGTGATCTTCTCTGCAATGAGCGCACCGCCGGATGAACGATTGTGGCCTTCCGCCTCGACCTTGACGTCATTCGCGAGGTCGTCCTTGATGCCGCCTTCGAACCGGGTGCCGGAGTTCATCTCCACCGACTCGCCGCCGACCTTGAGCGTGTCGGCCTGGACGTTCAACTCGCTGATGAGCCCTTCCACTTCAAATTCCTGGCCTTGTCCATGTCTGAACTCATCATCCTCCAGGTCCTCCACCTCGATCCTCGTTGCAGTCGAGCCGCTTAAATGAACCTCCACGAGCGTCCCGTCCGTGATCGAAGCATCGGAGGGCCCGATCGAAGTGGTGTTGTTGGTCACGATCGGCATCCCCCCGATGCTGAAGGACAGATTAGGGGCAGTTCCGGCGACTCCTCTTACCGTGCCCCGCACCTCGTCAACAACCGGTGTAGCCGCTCCTCCAAGCCTTTCAACCCGGGTCGCGTGAATCATGCCCGTTGCGTCCCGATGACCATGAACTTCTACTTTGTCGGTATTAACCAGGCCATCAAGACTCGTTACACCACCGGCGAAAACCGTCGAACCATCCACCATAACGGTCTGGCCATTGACCACAAAGGGGCCAGGGCCATCTTTCGTCAGGCTGCCCCTGACCTCGTTCTCTACCTCGATTTCCTGCGCCTGGCCGGTTAAACCGTCGTCGCTGATCGTCCCTTTGACTTTGACTATCTTACCATCAGCGAGGGCAGGGACGGCCCCCGTATCGTCCTGATGAATATTCGCCCCCGTGTCGTCAAACGTCACACCGTTCACGACCACGCTGCCCTGGGTCATCGCCCCCACCGCGATCACAGTCTGGGGCTGGCCGTCTCCTCCGCCACCGCTTCTGCACGCGATGAGCGCCGCTGTCATAACCAATGCCGTAAGTACCGCAAATGACGTTCTGCTTTTCATGACGAACACCTCCTCTCCGTGTCGAACGTCGCCGTAACAAACATGTCCGCCGCCGTTACCGCAGGGGTTATGGTTATGGTCAGAGGACGCGCGATGTTCCCCCTACTCATACTCATATGTCACCGTCACGACCATGTTTGCCGCGGACACCGGCGGGGTCGTCGGACCCTCGTTCGGGGCGATTGCCAAAAAAGCCGTCTGCGACGCGATGCTGAATGTCGGGCTTCCGGAGCCCGCCGCGACGTCGTAGGTGACCCTGATGATCGGGGTCGTCCCGGTTCGGATGCCGACCGCGCTCCCGTTGGCCAGGAGGATATGGTTGGTATTCGTGGCTGCGTCGAAATTGCCGACCACCAGAGACTGCCCTTCCGCAGCATTGATAACTGTTATTTGCGGAGCATTGTTGTCGAAGGTGGCGCCGGGAGCGTTATTCAGAACAAAGTCGAGCCCGGCCAGGTCCGATACCGACTGGTCGATCGCGATGAACACATTTGCCCGGACCGGTTGCGGAGGTGCCTCGTCGCCACCGCCGCGGCCGCAACCGAACAATGCCGATGCAGCAAGAATGAGAATGATGCCGATTACGTTTTTGGGTTTCATGAGTTCCTCCTCTTAAAGTTTGCATAGCGCAGAGGGCATAGCGCTTAAAATCTTTGCGCCATGCGCTGAGCGCTATGCGCCATGCGCCGTTAGAAGTTCGCCAGCCCCGCTGCCTTTTTGAGGATCAGCAAGGCGTCGGACACGTCGATCCTGTCGTCGGGCGCGCCGAGCGGCGCGACGTCACAGCGGTACCGCTGCTCGAGCGTTGCCGTCTCAAGCCCCACCGCCATGTGCAGCGCTTTCAGCGCGTCGTAGATCGATACTCCTCCGCCGTCAAGATCGCCGGTGGGCAGAATGACGGTCATGCCGGCCGTTACCGTTGTGGCGTTTCCGGCCGGATCGGTTGCGGTGACCGTGATGGTATTTGCCCCGTCCACGAGACCGCTGATCTGGGCGTTAAACAAAGCGCCGGCTTTGTTCGCTGGTATCTGAGCGCCGCCATTGACCGATATTGACACCGTCGCTACCGGTTCCACGGCGCCGGAAAGGTAGTAGCTGCTGCGCCCGGTCGTCGAGGTGACGGGGGTAAGCGAAAGCATCGGCGGCGTGACGTCGAGGGTGATCGTCGCCGATACGACTATCAGCCCGATAACTGGGTCGGTGGAGCTTATCGTGATGACGTTGGACCCGGCCGCGAGGGCGATTGTGGCGCTCCAGCTTGTGCCGGTCACTGATGCGTTCTGTGCGACGCCGCCCACCGTCACAACCGGCGTCGGCATTCCCGCCTGGACCGTGCCGGATATGAGCTGAGTAGCGGCCCTGGTCGGGCTCGCGACCGGGTTAAGCGTCAGATTCGGAGACACCGGAGACTCCGAGCCGTTTCCAGTGAGGGGGATACGCATCGGGGCCAGCGGATCGGTGCTGCTGATCGACAGTGTGGCCGTGCGCGGTCCGATGGCCGAAGGGGTAAACGTTACGCTGCTCGTGCACGTCGCCCCTGACGCAAGGACCCTGCCGCATTCGGTCGTGACGGCGAAGTCCGCTGCGTTCCCCAGTGTGACGTCGATCGAGAAGAGGTCGATCGCCACGGCGCCGTTATTCGTGAGAGTGATTGCCCGGGGCGCGCTCGCGGTCCCGAGCTGCTGAGGCGTAAACGACAGGGCCAGATCGGATGCGATGAGGAGCGGTGCGTCGGCGAACACCAGCCTTTCGATGTTACGGAGCGTGTCGACGCCGTCGTTGATGCAGGCGAGACCGCCACCGGGCGGGCAGGCAGTGTTGTGGGTCACCGTTATGCTGCCGTCGGGGTTAGGGAGGCTAACCGTATACTCTGCCTGGGGTCTTCTGAAGAAAGCCGTGTCCACGTCCGCCGGATTCACGCCCGCGGTCGAGATGCTGCGGACTATCGTGATATCGCCCGGGTTGAGTCGTTGCGGATCCGAGAACACGTCCGCCTGGAGGTCACGCATGCTGTTGACCAGCCTGAATGTGCCGGGAATTGCCGGGTCAGGCGCGCGGAGCTGCACATTCAGCCACGCATCGCCGTCGATGATGTCGTTTCCGCCGCGGCCCATGATCATGTCGCTGCCGGGGCCGCCGAGAATGATGTTGCCGTGGGCGAACGGCACGGGTTGCCCGGCAAGCAGCAGGGCCAGCCCGGCGATATTATTGACGCTGTCCGTGGAGAGCTCGTTGCAGAAAAATGACGGCGGCGCCGCCACGACACCGAGCCCCGCCCCCAGGGGCAATGCGGGGTCGCACGTCTGCCCCGGCTCGGCCGGAACAAAGACCACCCCGGCGAAAACGTTGTCGTCGCCGTTCAGTTGGTCGTTGAACGGCCCTCCCGACAGTCCCTCAATACTCTTGAACCTGTCGCGGATGAAATTCAGGTCGAGAGGATCGACAACCGCGATGTTCAGGTCCGCGTCGGCGGGCTGCGCATCGGCCTTGTAGGTGACCCAATCGAACCCGAAATCTCCCACGTTCACCTCTTTCCCCTGGCCGGTGACCGAGATGTCGTCGCCGCCCTCTCCGACCATTTCGTCGTTGCCGGCGCCGCCGATGAGGACGTCGTTGCCCGGCTGGGAGATGTCGATCTTGAACGGCCTGAAGGCGTCGCCAATCAACAGGTCGGCCCCGTTGCCGCCCTCGAGCCAATCGTCGCCTTCTTCGCCTCTTGCCTGGCCGACAGGCAGTTTCGCTCCGTCTCCCGTGTAGACGAAGTCATCCCCCGTGCCGGCGAAGGTCTGCGCGGCCTCTAACGAGGCGACCATGAAGTCCTTGCCCCGGCCTCCGAACATGACGTCGCCGCCCTGGCCCGGTCCGGAGCTCATGGCGTCATTGCCGTCGCCGCCATGGAGGACGTCGTCGTCGAACTCGTCGGTGATGATGTCGTCCCCCTCGCCGCCCATCAAGGTGTCCACGCCCATGCCCCCTTCGATTCTGTCGTTGCCGGCGCCGCCTCTCACGGTATCATCTCCAATGCTCGACCAGATGCGGTCGCCGGCGGCGGGGTCGTTCCTGCCGATGAATGTAACGTGCTCGGGTCCGGTGTAGCGGACGGTCCCGTCGGGAAGCCGGATGAGCAGGAGCGCCTCGTTGTAGTCAGGCGTGGTGGGATCGTCTGGGATCGGACCCGACGTACCAAGATTAGCCAGCTTGAAGACGTACAAGGGCCTGAAGAAGATGTCGTCCGGCACGTCGTCCAGGTCCGAATTGCGTATGATCACCTCCGCGAGCGAGTTTTGTTCCAGCTCGCTCAAAAGGTTCGTCCCTCTGGTGCGAATGATGTAGTAGAAACGGTCGTTGTCCTGGAGCTTCTCCATCTGTGTCTCGAAAATGTAGTTGTGGGTGGAGCCCAGCAGGCCGCCGAACTGCGACGGTATCTCCGCGAGACCGCCGATCCACAGGTCGACGTTGTCGAGCCCGGTGCCGGCAGCGGGTGCGAACATGAAGGAAAGATCGTTTAACAAGGCTGTTGCCGCGGCGCGCTTGTCCGCCAGTGTAACGGCCGCCTGGAGGGTCGGGTGAATGCCGTACGCCGCGATGAAGTTGACCGCAGATTCCGGGTGCCGGAGGCCGAGTTCGAACTGGTTCCAGTTCAGGTAGGGCGCAAGCGCCGAGACCGATGTCGCCGCGAAGAGCTGCCGGCGCACCTCGTTCAAGGGCGGGACGCCCTCGCTGCGGGCGCGCGTCATGTTGATCGTCGGGAGGTCTAAAGGCAGGCCGAGCAGGCTGTTCCGGAGCACGGGCGTGACGAACTCGTCAATCTCGTTGCCGACCTGACGCGACAGGCCGCGGACGATGGCTGCGATCGCCTGGGCGGAGGTCAAGGGCCCCGCAGGCCCGCCGTTGTTGTATTCAAGCGGGTTGAGGAACGCGCCAAGGAGCCGAATGTCGTTGACCGACCCGTCGGCGTTGGTGCGCGCCACGGTCTCGTTCAGCATCGAGTGGCCCATGCGATAGCTTGCGTGCGAGAACTCCGCCGTGATCGCGGGGTCGATATCGTTCCTGTAAGCGCTGAAGGGGTTGACGTTCGGCTGCACCCCCCGCGCGAACGTGTCGATGACGATGCGCTGGTACTCCATCTCGGTGACGAACCGCGCGGCCTGGAACAGCCGGTCGCCATACCCCCAGCCGGAGGCCGCGTTGTTTGCCTTCCACTGGGCGATCTCGGGGGCCGTCAGCAGGGTGTTGACGAGCTGGTCGAAGTCGGCGACGAGCCGGTTGTGCTCCGCGTGGAGCACGGTGTGAACCGCGGTCAGCGCGATGTTCTCGTTGCCCCGGCCGTCGCCGGTTATGAAGTGGCTGTCGAGCAGCGCGGCGTTGTAATTCGGCACGGTCGGCACCGCCGCGTGCGCGATGTCGTCGAGGAACCCGGTGCCGGCCTTGAGCGAGCCGGCGACGGAGGCGGGGGCCGCCGGATTGCCCTCGACGAGCACGTTGCCGGGCATGACGACCTGCGGGAACCCATTGGGGCCGGGGATGAAGTGACCGTACGGGTCCGTCAGGAGCAACGGCACGTTCAGCACGTCGATGTCCACGAGCGCAATGCCG
>JAXIPA010000211.1:0-22659 GCA_045403145.1 Nitrospirota bacterium
GACACCCGCCCGCACTTTACGACCATCGCCGACTTTATATCATCCCATGACCAGGAAACGATCAAACTCTTCCTCGAAGTCCTCCTTATCTGCGACCATATGGGCCTGATCGGCAAAGAAATGTTCGCAGTGGACGGCTGCAAGCTCCCCTCGAATGCGTCAAGGGAGTGGAGCGGCACCAAGGAAGAACTCGAACATAAAAAGAAGAAGATGGAAACGGCCATCCGGCATATCATTACCAAGCACCAGGAAAAAGACAAAACCGAGACAGACAAGGCGGTTATCGAGAAGGAAGAGCAGTACGTCTCCACGCTCAAGGCGAAGATCAAGAAGATCAAGACCTGGCTTGCTGAAAACGACGACAAGCCCGGCAGCAAGGGCAAGCCCCGAAAGAGCAACATAACCGATAATGAAAGCGCGACGATGAAGACCTCGCACGGCGTTGTCCAGGGATATAACGGTGTAGCCATGGTGGACAGCAAGCATCAAATCGTGGTCCACGCAGAAGCGACCGGAGACTCCGAATCCGCGATACTGAAACCCATGGTCGAAGGAACCCGAGAAAACTTCGACACAATCGGCAAAGAAGAGGATATCTTCAAAAAGACCAAACTGACCACCGACAGCGGCTTCCACTCCGAAAAGAACGTGGAGATGGTAATTCAGGACGGCATCGACGCTTACATCGCCGACAACAAGTTCCGCCACCGCGATCCCCGCTTTGCCGACGCAGACAAGTATAAGGAGAGGTTCAAGAAAGAACGCGCCAAACGATCGGGCGTCCCAGCATTTACCAGTCTAAAGACTTTACGGTAAGTCCGGATAAAAACTTTTGTATCTGTCCTGCTGGCAAGCGTATGTACCGGGACGGTGGCAATGTGCTCATCAACGGGATGCGATTCATCAAGTTCCGGGGAAGCAAGATGAACTGTGTTTCTTGCGGACTTCGAGCAAAATGCATGAAGAATCACGACCTCCAGATTCACCGAGGATGCTCGCGGCTGTGTTTCTCAAATCGGAAGCAAGATAGTGTTGATTGACGGCGAACGACTATCCCACCTGATGGTCGAACATGATGTTGGCGTTTCAACAGTATCGCTGTATCCAGTCAAGAAGATCGATGCCGACTATTTCGATGAAAGCATCTAACAAGTACTGCGACAACAAGTCTTCGCACCTACTGACGTTTCCGATGGACCATAAAACCCCGCGAAAATTCTTACATTGACATGCGTACCAATTGTGGTACAATGCGTATCATATGATTGATCTCCCTTATGTCCTTACCGTTGTCTTTTACCGGGTCGAGTCCGGGAATGAACCCGTGCGGGAGTGGCTCAAGGATCTTTCAAGAGAAGACAAACGAAAGATTGGAGAGAACATTAAGACAGCTCAACTGGGGTGGCCTCTGGGAATGCCGCTCATCAGGAAAATTCAAAAAGATTTGTGGGAAGTTCGCACGACACTTGATAGCGGTATTGCGCGGGTTTTCTTCACGGTTGATGGCGAACATATGATTTTGCTGCACGGGTTCATCAAAAAATCGCAGAAGACACCGCAGCATGAACTTAAGACGGCGATTGTACGCCTGGGACATTACAAGAGAGGTTAACAATGAAGAAAGCACGACGTGGTTCTAATTTTGATGATTTTCTTGAAGAGGAAGGTCTGCGGGCGGAAACAGAAGCCGTGGCGATCAAGAGAGTTCTTGCATATCGCATAGAATTAGAAATGAAAAAGGCAAAGCTATCAAAATCTGAAATGGCCGAAAAAATGCGCACCAGCCGCTCCGCCTTGGATAGACTTCTTGATCCCGCCAACGCCTCCATCACACTGCAAACGCTCGAAAGAGCTGCTCTCGCTCTTGGGAAGCACCTCAAAATAGAACTGGCCTAACCAGACGGCTCGACACCGGCCGGGCAAAACCCGCCCGGCGTCAGCCGCGCGTTGAACCGATAGGGAGCAGCATGGATACCGTCAAAGCGAAATTGCACGGCACATCGGCGTGCACTACTCGACGATAAGCCGTTGGCTTCGCGAATATGATAATGCACGGAGAAAGACTCTAAAGACTCTTTACGCCGCTCGTCGCAAAGCGGCCTTCAGCGCCTTGCGCTTGTCCTTTAGCCGCCACAAATCATAGGTCGTTTGCATATTAAGCCATGTCTGTGCTGTGGAACCAAAGACTAATTCAAGTCGAAGAGCCATTTCAGGCGTAACAGCGCCTTTACCGTTGATGATCTTATACAGCGTTTTTCGAGAAACACCGAGCCGTTCTGCCGCGTCAGCGACGGTTATATCTTTCGGCTCCAAACAGAGAGCTTTGATTATTTCTCCCGGATGCGCCGGGTTATGCATCATGGTCATGTGAATTCTCCTCTAATGATAATCTTCATAATTTACAATGTGGGCGTTGCCATTTTCAAAACGGAACGTTACCCGCCAGTTTGCCTGAACAGTAACGGACCATGGAACGCTCCGCGCCCCTTTCAGTCTATGCAGTTTTAACGCCGGCAGCCTTATGCCCTCGACGGTTTGTGAGGCATCAAGGAGACTCAGAATTAACCGTAGCTTGTCAACATGCATCGCCTGGATGCCTGAAACGTTTCCCGTGCGGTAGAAGCGCTCAAGCCCCTTATGAGCAAATGAAGCGATCACGAGCAATTGTAACCTAAAGGGTAACAACAATCAAGCTTTTTCCAGCAATCGAAGCAGTGCTGTCCTTAAAAAGATGATTCCAACCAGCGACTCGACGCCAACACGGGCTTCGCCCGTGGGTCAGTTGCACGATTCTCCCGGCGCTTCGCTATCGCCCTCCCCCCATTTACATCACGAACTTTTTTCACTATAATACATGACATGATAATCCTCGGCCGGCTGTTCACAACCATCATCCTCACAACGTACATCGTCCTGATTGCGCCCCCAGCCACCTTTGCGACTCCTGAGTATGCAAAAGAAACCGGCAAGGAATGCTCCGTCTGCCACGTGGATGCGATCGGCGGGGGCGGGCTCACGCAGGCAGGTGAGGCATACCTGGAGGAGCTCAAGGCCAAGGGCCTGTACCGGCAGCTTTCGCTGACCCAGCGCGTGGTGAGGCTCCTGGTCGGCTACCTCCATATGATAGCGGCCATCATCTGGTTCGGGACGATCATGTACGTGCACATCCTGCTCAAGCCCGCCTACGCGTCCAAGGGCTTGCCGAAGGGGGAACTTCGTCTCGGCTGGCTTTCCATGATCGTGATCATCGTGACCGGAACGCTCCTCACCATCGCCCGGATGCCCTCGTGGGAAGCTTTTTACACCACCCGCTTCGGCATCCTGCTGACGATCAAAATATTCCTATTCCTCATCATGCTGTCGAGCGCCGTCGTGGTCACTGCCTACATCGGTCCGCGGCTTCGCAAAAAACTCAAGAGCCCGCTCGCGGCCATCATGTCCCGGGACATGACGCCGGACCAGCTCGGCGCCTTCGACGGCAAGGAAGGCAGGCCCGCCTGCTTTGCCTATAAAGGGCTCGTCTACGACGTGACAAGCAGCAGGCTCTGGAAAAACGGCATGCACCTCATGAAGCACGCAGCCGGCAACGACCTCACGGAGATGCTCAAAAACGCGCCGCACGGGGAGGACAAGGTGCTGGCCATGCTGCAGGTCGGCATGCTGACCTCCCCGGACCACAAGCCCCGATGGCCCTTCCATGAACGGCTTTTCTACTTCTTCGCGTACATGAACCTTGTGCTGGTTTTCGTCATCGTCTTCGTCATATCCCTGTGGAGATGGTGGTGATAACCGATTGCGGATTTCGGATTGCGAATTGCGGATTGTACTGCATGACATAAGCTATGCACTTCGGTTACCCCTTATGACACAGGTCATATCTCTTTCACGCATTTCATGGTATAAAAAGACCATGAAGACGCCGTCCCTGACATACTACCGAAGGATCACTCAGATCGCCTTCATCCTCTTCATCTTCCTCATACCGGTGCTCGACATTTTCCGGTACGACACGGCCACGAAAGAGCTTTTCCTCTTCGGGAAGGTCTGGAGCCTGGGCCTCAGGGAAGGCTTTGCCGCGGACCAGAGTGTAAACGGCGCTCTTCATGTCGCCATACAGTTCTTCCTGAAGGCGATACTCCCCTGGATCGTCATTTTGGCGATCTTTCCACTCCTGGGCTGGCTTACCGGCCGCTTTTTCTGCGGCTGGCTCTGTCCCGAGGGGACGCTTTTCGAGCTGGCGGATTACCTGACTCTCAAGCTTACCGGCAGGAGGAGCCTCTTCGTAAAACGTCAGAACGAGCCGGAGCAGGGACAGCCGCGACCTCTCCTCTTCGGAGGCCTCGCACTGGCAAGCGCTGTTATCATCCCGCTGGCGGGCGGTGTCGCGCTGACCGGTTTCTTCGTGGCTCCGAAAACCATATTCAACCAGATCATAACCTGGCAGTTCACCTTCGGCGTGAAGGCCGGCATCATCGGCGTGGCAATCTACATGCTCGTCACCTCCATCGTCGTGCGCCACGTCCTGTGCCGCTTCGTCTGCGCCGCGGGGCTCATGCAGATGCTTTTCGGCTGGGTGAGTCCGGTGTCGCTCAGATTGAGAATGGACACGGCCAGGATGTCGGCCTGCACGGACTGCAAGGGATGCGACAAGGCGTGCTTCATGAACGTCACGCCCCGGAAACACAAGCGAGACATCTCCTGCGTGAATTGCGGGGACTGTATCGTGGCGTGCAACCGGGAACTGGGCGAAGGCAAGGGGCTGTTCCACCTGGGTTTCGGCAAAGGCCGCGCCCTGCCGGAACAGAACTGCCGGAATACGGCGCTTCATGAACCGGCAAAAGGATGAACCGGACGGAGAAAAGATGAACGCATCATCGGGGCAAACTTCGGGGGAGATTGACATATAGAGCCGAATATCGTATTGACTTCCTGCGTCTTAATATGTGATAATTTGCCGGGGCCTTCAAAAAGGCCCTTTTGCTTGCCGATAAAATGATATCAGCAATCCGGCATGCTGACGAATAGGCGCACGGGAAATGAAGAAAATTCTCCTGATCGATGATAATGCGGCGTTTCTGAAGCTGCTTGAAGGGTATGTAGAGGGACGCTACCCGGGCCTCGAGGTCATGACCTGCAGCGACCCGATAAAATGCCTCGGCAACATCACGGACGACCTCGACCTCCTGCTCGTCGATCTGGAGATGCCCGGCCTGGACGGTTCCAAGGTCCTTTCCTACGCCGTCTCCCGGGGAGTGAGCAAAAACCGGATCGTCATCCTTTCGGGCCGCGACGCCGAATATCTGCACGACCGGTTTCCCATGGGGAGCTGCCTCGCCGTGCTCAACAAATTCGAGGGCAAACAAAGAGATGTTCTGGACATGATATTCAACTCTCTGCAGCAGAAAAGCCTGCCGAAAATGAAGTCCTGACGCTCCTCTTTCCCGCATTCGGGAAAACGCGGTCTATACTTTCAGATTCTTGTCCAGGATCTCCCTCACCTTTTTCAGCAATTCAGTCGGTGTAACCGGTTTTGAAATGAAGTTGGTCCCCGGCTGCAGCATTCCCTGTTTACCGACCGTGTCCTCGGGATAGCCGCTCATAAAAAGGACCTTGATGTCCGGACAGAGCACCCTGATCTCCCGGCACGCCTCTCCGCCGTTTTTTTTCGGCATGATGCCGTCCAGAACGGCAAGCTGAATGCTGTTTTTATGGGCGATGAACTTGTAGATGGCGTCCTCCCCGTCCACCGCCTCTATCACCGTATACCCGAAATGCCTCAGGACCGACGTGGTCAGGTTTCGCACGGCCTCGTCATCCTCCGCAAGAAGTATCGTTTCACTGCCTTCCAGGACAGGCATCTTTTCCGTTTCAGCCTTCTCTTCCCGGGCGGGATGAAATTTTACGATCGGCAGGTAGATATTAAAAGTCGTGCCCTGCCCCGGCTCGCTGGAGACATTGATGTAACCTCCATGCGTTTTGACGATGCCGTATACCATCGAGAGCCCGAGTCCGGTCCCCTGCCCCTGCTCCTTTGTCGTGAAGAACGGTTCATAGATGTGTTTTTTTGTATTTTCGTCCATGCCAATGCCCGTGTCCGTAACGGAGATAAGGGCAAAATCGCCGGGCGTGCCGTAGCCGTACGTTTCGAGAAATTCCTCGTCCAGCGTCGCGGATCTGGTCTCGATCGTAAGACGGCCGCCGTGCGGCATTGCGTCCCGCGCATTCGTCACCAGGTTCATGATGGCTTGTTCAAGCTGGCCGCTGTCCGCCATGACAGACAGTCTTTCGCCGGTGCACCGGGTTTTGAACTCGATGTCCTCCCGGATCAATCGCAGAAGGAATTTCTCAAACCTCCGCAAGAGGTCGTTGACATCCAGTAAAGCCGGGTTGATTACCTGCTTTCTGCTGAACGCCAGCAGGCTTTGCGTAAGCGTCGTGGCCCGCTGGGATGATACGAGTATCTGCTCGATGTTGTGCCGCGAAGGGTCGTCCTCCGTCATTTTCATGAGGGTCAGGTGCGCATAGCCGATGATCGCCGACAGGATGTTGTTGAAGTCATGGGCCACGCCTCCGGCAAGCTGACCGACGGCCTCCATTTTCTGCGCCTGGCGGTACTGTTCCTCGAGCCGCCGCTGCCCGGTGACGTCCCTCAGGATGCCCTCGATCCCCAGGAATTTTCCGTTCTCGTCCTCCAGCGAATGGCTCGATGTTTCCAGATAAATGGTCTCTCCCCTTACGTTCTTCGCCCGAATGAGATAGGACTTGACCGACTTGGTTCGCCACAGTTCTTTGACGAACGCTTCTCTCTCCGCCGGATCCAACCAGTAATCCAGGACGGTGCGTCCGATCATCTCGTCCGGCGACCGATGGCCGAATATTTCCGCCCCGGCCCGGTTGATCATGATCATGCGCGCTTTTTCGTCAGTCTGGTAGATGCCGTCCATGGTGGAATCGAACAGGCGCTTGTACCGGAATTCACTCGCCTGCAACGCTTTTTCAACCTTCTTGCGCTCACGGGCATACTGAATCGCGCGGGCCAGCAACGGGGGGTCGAAACGGCCCTTGACGAGGTAGTCCTGGCCCCCTTCCCTGATCGCCCGGGCGCCGATTGTTTCGTCTTCGATTCCCGTAAGAACGATGATCGGGGTCTCCGGTACCCGCGCGAAAACCTTGTTCAGCGTTTCTATCCCCCGGCTGTCAGGAAGGTTGAGGTCGAGCAGCAGGGTATCGAACGTCCTCTGCTCAAGAATGTTCAAGGCGTCACCGAGCCGTTCCACCGTCGTCATCTCCCATGCCGGCAGCGATTCCGACAGCATTTCCTTGATCAACCGCGCGTCGCCGGGGTTGTCTTCGACCACCAGAAGTCTTATCATTTCGCCGCGCGCATGCATCATCGCCCCCGGTCTGGAAGTTTTACGATTGAAAGCCAAAAGTCTTCGATGGACTTCACCACGGAGATAAACTGGTCGAAACCGATCGGTTTGGTGATGTAGCAGTTCGCATAATTGCTGTAGGTCCTGAAAACATCCTCTTCCGCGCTGGAGGTCGTCAGGATGACGACGGGTATCCTCTTGAGATCATCGTCGTTTTTTATCTCCCGGAGGACCTCCCTGCCGTCTATTTTCGGCAGGTTGAGATCGAGAAGGATGAGATCGGGCCGGACGGCGTCGGCGAATGCCCCTTTCTTCTGGAGAAATGCCAATGCCTGCTCTCCGTCCTCGACAACGTGCAGAGTATTGGCGACCTTCCCGTCCTTCAGTGCTTCGCGGGTCAGCCGGACGTCTCCGGGGTTGTCCTCCACCAGCAGGATATCAATGGGTTCGCCATGCATAAACGTCCACCTCCGTTTCTGATTTCGGCAAGTGGGGTATCCACTTCGCTCAGGTAACCAACTATATGTAGAACCATATCCCCGATAGAACCATTCGGGGATGACACTATAAACAATCAGAAATATTGTCATTCCCGAGGGCTTAATCGGGAATCCGATTTTCAGATTTAAACAGGCAGATGTGGCAACCTGGTAAAGGGGATACCCATTTTCGGCAATTCATCCGACCGGTGGCAGGAGGGGGACCGTGAAATAAAAAACAGCCCCTTTTCCCGGCGTCGACTCGGACCAGATCCGGCCGCCGTGGCGCTCGATGATTTTTTTACAGATCGTCAACCCTATCCCGCTGCCGGGATACCTGGCCGCGGGATGAAGCCGCTGAAAAATGGTAAAGATCTTGTCCGCGTACGCGGGATCGAAACCGATGCCGTTATCGCGGACCGAAAAAAGCCATCCATTTTCTTTATGCTCTGCCGAAACATGGATGACCGGTTTATCCCCTCCGCGGAACTTGATCGAATTGGACAGGAGGTTCTGGAACACCTGGACAAGCTGGGATGTGTCCGCCTGCACGACAGGGAGAGGGTCATGGGTGATCACGGCGCCCGCTTCCTGGATCTTCAGTCCCAGGTTCGCCTTGGCCTGTTCCAGGACTGCGTTGCAGTCGACGGGCGCAAGGGAGTTGCCCCTGGTGCCCACGCGCGAGTAATCGAGCAGGTCGTTGATCATGCGCTGCATCCTTACGGCCCCGCCTACTGCGTAGCCGATGAACTCATCGGCGTTCTGGTCCAGTTTCCCCTTATACCGCTGCTCCAGAAGTTGGAGGTAACTGGCGACCATGCGCAGCGGCTCCTGCAGGTCGTGCGAAGCGATATATGCGAACTGTTCGAGTTCCTTGTTCGATCGCATGAGGTCCGCGTTCGTTTTTTTGAGCTGCTCCTCGCGTTCGCGCAGGACGTTGTCCGCAACCTGGTGTTCCTCCATACGCTGCGACTCGCTCTCGTAGAGTCTCCGGTAGTACGAGGCGGCTTCCTTTCGCCACATGAATCCGATGGCCGTGCCCGCGAGGACGATGAGAGCGGCGACGATGAAGCCGATATACCATGCGCGCTCCTGGACCGGGGCATAAACCTCGTCCGCGTCGATCTTGGTGATGAGAAACCAGGGAGAATCGGGCACCGGACGCAGGTCCGCGAGGACGGGCTTTCCCCGGTAATCAACTCCTTCCATAATGCCCGTAACGCCCTGTGCAACAACGGCGGCAGGCAGCCGGGCAGAATCCAGGGGGAGCCGCAACACAAGCGCGGTGTCCTTTTTATGCCGAAGCTCGTTAAGAAAAACGACATCGTTCCCTTCGCGGCGGACCAGCAGCGTTTCCCCCGAAGGGCTCGGGGTCGGCCAGGCTTGTATGCTCGGGTAGAGGTATCGATCCGGCGCCACCTGCATGATGACGGCGCCGATTACCTGCCCGCCCGTCATTCCGGATCGAACAAGCGGGGCAATCAGGTCTATATGAACATCGTCGGCTGTGCTTCCCCCGTGAAGATCGATAAGGATAATTCTCTTTGTTCTCATCGCCTCACGGGAAACATCCAGTGCGTATTTCCCCAGTTTAATAGTTCCGCCACCCGTTGCAAGGACCGCCGTGCCCGATCGATCAACAAGGAAAATATTCACGTACTCGTCGTTTCTTTTCAGCGCTTCGAGGCGCTGTATAATGTTTTTTCGACGTTCGAGGGATCGAAGGTTGTCAAGGTATTGCTGGACATATTCCGCGAAGATAGGGCTGCCATGGATGGACTCGGCGTCATTGATTCGCTCGCTCCGCCAGAGCCGTATCTGGTTGACCTTCAGGTCCGCGATCGCGGAAAGCTCGCGATACTGCGCCTGGGTGATGCTCTTCTTCTGGAACTCGAAAATAAAATAGCCGGACGCTCCGACCGCGACCGTCAAGGCGAGAAACACCAGGATATACGTTGTGGGAAATCGTTGTTGTATGTGCGCTGTAGTATCCGGCATTATTGGTGACCAGGAGTTCGAAACATAGCAACATTATAGCAAATAATATGTCAGCTTCTGGCAGCCCGGATTCCCCGAACAGTGAATTTCAGCCAAACGAAAAAATTCATTCATTTCCGTGCTAAAATAAGCAAAGCATCTGCATAAAACGATCGAAGCCCCATTCAATTTTTCTATCAGGATGCCGTTAATACAGAAAAAAAGCCTGTTCTGCCGGGCATGAGCCGACAACGCAGCGTACCGTGCGTATCTGGACAATAATGTTTCACCCTGCACCTTCATGCAACATAGGGAGAATTCATCGCTACAACGGAGAAACCACTTGACATCCGCCTGAAAAATGGTAAATTAAGACCTAATATATCTTATATCGACTCAGGAGGGCAACACCATGACTGAACATTGCTGCGGAATCCGTGTTGGACAAACTGTCCCCGACTTTAAGGTTGAAACCTACGAACCCACCCGGGGCGATTTCGGTGAAATAAGCCTCGCGGCCCAGATGTCGGCAAAAAAATGGACCGTCCTCTTCTTCTACCCTGCCGACTTTACTTTCGTCTGAGCGACGGAATTTGCTGCTCTGGCGGAGCAGTACGATGAATTCAAAAAGGCGGGCGCCGAGGTCATTACGGTGAGCACGGACACTAAATTCGTCCACCTCGCATGGCAGCGGGACGAAAGGATGCTGGAAAAAGTAAAATACCCCATGGGTTCCGATCGCACCGGCAAGCTCACGCGGATGTTCGGCGTCTATGACGACGAAACGGGACACGCCCTTCGCGGCACCTTCATCATCAGCCCTGACGGCGTTCTGCTCAATTCCGAGGTCAACTTTTACAACCTCGGAAGGAACGTCGAAGAAATCCTGAGAAAGGTCAACGCAAACGTCCACCTCGCGGCATCTCCCGCAGAGGCCTGCCCCGCGCAGTGGAAGCAGGAAGGTGATAAGACCCTGAAACCCTCCGCTAAAATTGTAGGCAAAATCTTTGAGGAGATGACATAGCGCAATGCTGATAACCCGGGAAACCGATTATGCCGTGCGCACGGTCCTGTATCTTGCGCGTGACCGCGAGCTGACCACGAGCGTCGGGGAAGTGGCCCAGGCCATGCACATCCCGAAAAGCTTCCTCGCCAAGATACTCCAGCGTCTGGTGCGCAACCACATCCTGATATCGACGCGGGGAGTGAAGGGCGGCTTCAAGCTTGCCAGGAAACCCTCGGAGATAAGCCTCCTCGACATCATGGAATCCATCCAGGGCCCGGCGGGGATCAATGTCTGCGCAATCGACAGCAAGCGGTGCAAGATGAGCGTTACCTGCACGGTCCATCCGGTATGGGTGCAGATCCGGAAGGAGGTTGAAAAAAGGCTCAAGCGGGAAACGATCGATAAACTGGTCGGCAGTTAGGAGTCTTGGAACGCTAATCCAGGGCGCTGGACGTCCTTCACAAGGAGGCAACAGTATGAATGATTATCAGTATGATAATCAGACGGTAAAAGGCTTTATCGTATCCTCGATCTTCTGGGGAGTGGTCGGGATCGTGATCGGGCTCTGGATCTCGGTCCAGATGTGGCTGCCGTCGTGGAACATCGCGCCCTTTTTCACCTTCGGACGGCTGCGGGTGGTGCACACGAACGGCCTCGCCATCGGGCTCGGCATCGGCGCGATATTCGGGATCTCCTACTACATCGTGATGCGGCTTACCAAGCGGCCGCTCCTTTTCCCGAAGCTCGCCCGGTTCCACCTCTGGCTCTTCAATGCCGCCGTTACACTGGCGGCGGTGAGCCTCTTCGCCGGGATGAACCAGTCACTCGAATACGCCGAACTCGAATGGCCCTTGGACATCGGCGTGGTCATTCTGTGGGTCATGTTCGCGGTCAACGTTTTCGGCACGATCATCAAGCGCAATGAGGAGCAGATGTACATTTCTCTGTGGTTCATTCTGGCGACGGTCGTGGCCGTGGCCGTGCTCTACATCGTGAACAACCTGGCGATCCCGGCGGGTTTGACCAAATCCTATTCGGTCTTTGCCGGCGTCAACAGCGCCAACGTGCAATGGTGGTACGGGCACAACGCAGTTGGTTTCATTTTCACCACGCCCTTCCTTGCTATGTTCTATTATTTTCTGCCGAAATCAACGGGCCTGCCGATTTACAGCCACCGGCTCTCGATCATCGCCTTCTGGTCCCTGGTCTTCGCCTATCTCTGGACCGGGGCGCACCACCTTGTCTACACGCCGTTGCCCGACTGGATCCAGACGCTCGGGATCGCCTTTACAATATTTTTAATCGCGCCGTCCTGGGGCTCCGTGGTGAACGGCTATTACACGGTCGGCAGCGACTGGTCCAAGATGCAATCGAACTATCTCACCAAATTTTTCATCCTCGGCATTACCTTCTACGGCCTCCAGACGGTCCAGGGCCCGACCCAGGGCCTCCGGGTCGTGAGCCAGCTCATCCACTATACGGACTGGGTGCCCGGCCACGTGCACATGGGGACCATGGGATGGGTGACCATGACCGCCGCCGCGTCGATCTACTACATCATCCCGAAGATATACAACACGAAGATCCACAGCGAAAAGATCGCGAATATCCACTTCTGGCTCGTGCTGATCGGGCAGCTCATCTTTTCGATCACCATGTGGATCACGGGCATCATGCAGGGCGCGCTCTGGAAGGCCACGAACGCCGACGGCAGCCTCAAGTACACGTTCATGGAGATACTCTCAAACAACTATCCCTACTGGCAGATGCGGACGCTCGGGGGGGTGATCTTCACGGTCGGCATGCTTTTCTTCATCTACAATATCTACATGACCATGCGCAACGGCAGGCTTGAACCTGCCAAGGCGACGGCATAGGGGGTAATACCATGGCAGGTGATCTCTACAGCAAACCGATTCTGTTCGCGATCGTCGCGGCCGTAGTCATCCTGATCGGGACCGGCGTTACCATGTTCCTCCCGATGCTGACCGCGGAGATGCATCCGAAACTCGACAACCTCAAGCCCTATACCGCGCTCCAGCTTGCGGGCAAGGACATCTACCAGCGTGAGGGCTGCAATAACTGTCACACGCAGACCGTGCGCCCTTTGAAGACCGAGGTCATGCGGTACGGCGAGTACTCGAAGGCGGGCGAATTCACCTACGACCGCCCCTTTCTCTGGGGATCGAAGCGCACCGGCCCGGACTTGGCGCGCATCGGCGGCAAATATCCGGACAAATGGCACGAAATGCACTTTGAAAGTCCGCAGTCGATGTATACGGATTCCAACATGCCGGTCTACGGATGGCTCGTGGACAACCACCTTGATCCGGTATCGATAGAGCGCCGTATGAAGGTGAATGATTTTCCGTACACAGCCGGGGACCTTGCAACGCTCGTTGACAAGACGGAGCTTGATGCCCTGATCGCGTACATGCAGGTGATCGGCGTTGCCGTCACCGGGCCGAAATAACAAAGAGGAGGAATTCGACCATGCCAAAACCCATGGACACTGACAATGATAATCTGGAGGCGTTCGAAGCAAAGGAAACAGGGCATCGGCTTCCTTTTGGCTGGCAGCTGCTGTTCTGGGGGCTGATCCTCTGGGGCATCTACTACACCGTTGCGCACACCCCCGCCATCAGCGGGTGGTCCCAGGAGCGCGCATATACGGAATCGCTGAAGCCGTAGTACGGGCGTCGCAAATCCCTTAACTTTTGCCACAGAGCGCACAGAGATCACAGAGAAAGCCTGAAAGCACTGAGATATTAACTTCTGTCTTTATTCCCTCTGTGTACTCAGTGACCTCTGTGGCGAAAGCTTGTCCGGTTCATCCGGGTCAGGAGGTATCACATGGACATATCGATAATCGCCACGATTGGCTTTACCACTGCTGCCATGATCGGCATCATCGTGCTCATTTTTTCCGCGGGAAAGGGAAAGAGCAAAACCTGAGCGGAACAAGTCGAGGTTATTTTATGGAAATGCAAGCGTGGGCATACGTCCTGTTCGGACTTGCCCTGGTCGTGCTCTTCGCTGTCATCATCGTGCATTACTATTCCAAAAAGCGTCGCAACAAGGTCGAAGAAGTAAAGTATAAAATGCTGGATGACGATGAGTAGGAAGTTCCACAGGCTCAGGCGGCTTTCCGGCGCGGCCCTTCTCACGCTCCTCATCGGCGTCCCCTTCCTGCGGATAGGCGGAGAAAGCGCCTTCCGGTTCGATGTCCCGTCGCTCCGGCTTCTGTTCTTCGGGACCGAGATCTGGATGGCTGACTTCTTCATCATCCTGATCGCACTGATCTTCCTGACCTTTTTCACCCTCTTCACGACAACGGTCCTCGGGCGGGTGTGGTGCGGCTGGCTGTGCCCGCAGACAATACTGGTCGACGCAACGACGTTCGTGGAAACGGCCGGGAAACGGGGATTAGCATCCGTGATCGTCGCCTATGCGGCCGGCTTGGTCATGAGCGCGGTAATCGCCGTAAGCCTGGTTGGTTATTTTGTATCGCCATACGATATGCCGGCGCTGCTTCGTACCGGCGGCACGCCCGCAAACATCATTACCGGCTCATTGATCGTTCTCACGGTGCTCCTTTTTCTCAATCTGGTCGCCCTTCGCAGGCGGTTTTGTGCAACGGTGTGCCCGTATGCGAAACTGCAGAGCGTGCTGTTCGATGACCGTACCCTCGTGGTAGCATTCGACTCTCAACGCGGGGAGGAGTGCATGGAGTGCGGCGCCTGCGTCAAGGCCTGCCCCGTTGGCATCGACATCAGGAAGGGACAGCAAATGGCCTGTATCCAATGCGCTGAATGCGTGGATGCCTGCACGCAGCGGATGGCTGTCCGGGAACGGCCGTCTTTGGTACAGTATGTCTTCGGTCTGCCCGGCAAACGGGGCACGGGAACACGGGTGAACCCCTTGATAACCGGGATCATCACCGCGGTCTCCCTTCTGTTCCTTGTGTATCTCTCCGCGTCGAGAATGCCCTTCGATATGAGCGTCCGCCTGAACTATGCCGAAGCCCCGCGGGTACAGACAGATGGAAGCGTCTCGAACAGCTATGAATTGTCTCTCAGAAACATGGGGACGGCAGACCTGGATCTCAATCTGCGCGCGACCACGCCATCCGGCGTGGTCCTGGTGTCTCCGGATGCCATTATGCTCAGGAGAAGCGCCGATATCACGAGAGTGCCTGTCACAGTGACTCTGCACAACGCATCGATAACGGTTCATGATCCGATGAGAGTGACGCTGACCCTTCGGTCGAAACAGTCCGACAGGAGCATAACGAAGACGGTGCATTTCATCATACCGAAGAAAAATTGATAGATTCGTACAAAGTCGAATTTACCGCAGAGCTCGCAGAGAACGCGGAGAGAACCAATTCAAAATCTTGACGTTTTTCTCTGCGCTCTCAGCGATCTCTGCGGTGAAAAGTTTTTTATGAGATTGTCAAGATTGAGGCTTTCCCAAGATTGGAGAGGTCTAGTAACATGCGCACCACCATCATCCTGATCTGCATCCTTGCCCTTGCCGCGACCATCGGGACGATCATCGTCGGGACGAGGAGCTTTGAAGGCATCGTCATTGAAAAACCCTATGAGGCCGGCCTGGCATGGGACGAAACACGACAGCGCAAGGCGAAGCTGGGTTGGACGGTGACCGTTCAGGTGTCGCCTCTCAGGACCGGCGGGAACGAACTGCTCATAGGCGCATATGACAGGAACCGCGCGCCCGTCGCGGATGCCGTTGTCAGCGTGACGGTCAGCAGGCCTTCGACGAAGGCCTACGATAAATCCTATCAGACCGTGCGCCAGGCCGATGGCCGATACCGCGCAGCCGTCGATTTTCCGCTTTACGGAAACTGGGACGTGCTCGTTGAAGTCGTGCGCGATAAAGAACACACAAGCTTTAAAAATGCTTTTTTTGTGGAAAAAGGCCCGAAATGAAGCCGCCCCATCGCATGCGCTTCGCTTTGCGAATGCTCCTCGTCATCGCGCTTCTTTCCGCGGCGGCGTCTGCTGCTCCCGCGGCTGACGTCAGGAGCAACTGCGATATACAGCGCGGCCCTTGTATTCAGAAGACCGACGACGGCATGACCGTCGAATTCGATATTAAGCCGAAGCCTGTAGCGGCGATGTCCGACCTCGCCTTCTTCATCACAATCACGAGGCATGGGATGCCCGTTACGAGTTCATCGGTTGCGCTCGACCTGACCATGCCCGGCATGGTCATGGGAAAAAACCTGCCAATGCTGAAGAGAACGGGCGCGGGAAGATTTGAAGGCAAAGGGATCATCCCAAGGTGCCCTACGGGAAAAAAGACCTGGCAGGCGGACGTTATCGTCGTTCATGAGGGGAAAACCGATGTGGCCGGATTCGTATTTGAGGTGAAGTAACGTGGAACCAGGCTATTTCCTTGCGCTCACGACAGGGGTCCTCGGAGGTTTTGGTCACTGCATCGGCATGTGCGGGCCGCTCGTGGCATCGTACACCCTGACAGTCCCGGCTAAAACCGCCCAACCTTCGATCGTAACCCTCGCCCCTCACCTGCTCTACAACATGGGCCGCATCACCACCTACGGGCTCATCGGCGCTCTCATGGGCTTGTCGGGTTCCTTCGTCAACGTCACGGGCAGGCTTGCCGGGATACAGAATGTCGTGGCTGTGGCCGCGGGCGTCATGATGGTCCTTATGGGCCTCGGCATCTCCGGTATCTGGGGCAATGCGGCGTGGATCGAGCGGCACAACAGCGCGGTCCTCCGGCTGGCGCAACGGACGCGCGCCTCGCAATCATCGCTCCGCTACTATCCTCTCGGGCTCTTCCTCGGCTTGCTCCCCTGCGGCCTGTCGTACACGGTCTTCATCGCTTCGGCAGGTACGGGGGGGCTGCTGCCCGGCATGGTGACGGCGCTGCTGTTCGGACTCGGCACACTGCCGGCGCTCCTCCTCTTCGGGACCATCATCTCGTCGGTGAGCGCTTCTCTTCGCGGTGCGATATACCGTGCGAGCGGCGTGGTCGTCATCATCATGGGCATCTATTTTCTGTTCAGGGGAATAAGGACCTATGCCGGCTTGTGACCACTGCATGCTCGAGGTGTCCGAACGGGATGCCGTTCATGATGAGATCAACGGGCAGCAAAAGGTCTTTTGCTGCCACGGGTGCAACGGGATTTATCGCCTCATCCGAAGCGAGGGGCTTGAAGAATTCTACGCAAAACGCCGGGAGTGGACTCCAGGGCCCGCTGAAGACAGGGTCGTGGACGTGTCCGCCTTTCTGGACAACCTGAGGCCAATGGGAAACGAGATTGAAACGGATGTTATCCTCGACGGCATCCGGTGCGCGTCCTGCGTCTGGCTTAACGAAAAGATCCTGCTCCGCACCAAAGGGGTCTCGTACGCAAACGTGAATTACGCGACCCACCGGGCAAAGATCCGCTGGAACCCGCAGACAATCGGCATCGACACCATCCTCTCGCGCATCAGGTCCATCGGCTATACTCCCAAACCGTTTCTGCCCAAGGCATGGGAAGACGAACAGAAGCAGCAGGCCCGGGACCTGCTCGTCCGCTTCGGCACCGCGGCCTTTTTCTCGATGCAGCTCATGCTGTTTTCCATCGCCCTCTACGCCGGATATTTCCAGGGGATCGACGAGGAGATCAAATTGCTGTTCCACGCGATATCCTTCGCGCTCACGACGCCGGTCGTGTTCTATTCGGGCTGGCCGATCATCAAAGGGTCGTTCCGGGGCCTCAGGAACTTCACGTTCAATATGGACGTCCTGATCGCGGCTGGCGCCCTTTCCGCCTATGGGTACAGTGTGTACCAGACGGCGATGGGCGGCGAGGTCTATTTCGACACCGCGGCCATGATCATCACGCTTATCCTGCTCGGGAGGTACATCGAGGCCGGGGCAAAGAGAAAGGCGTCCGAGACCATCGGCAGGCTGATGCAACTGAGCCCGCGGGAAGCCAGAAGGCTGGACATGGCAACGGACCAGCCGGAATCCGATGAACAACTCCACCTCGCAGCGAGACGAATGGCCGCCGTATCATCCTTGCGCGCGGGAGACCTGCTCGAAGTGGTGCCCGGCGAGAAGGTCCCGCTGGACGGCATCGTGGTTTCCGGTTCATCGGAAGCCGATGAAGCCATGCTCACCGGCGAGTCGAAGCCATCACCCAAGGCCAAGGGCGCGCCGGTGTACGGCGGCACCCTCAACCTCTACGGCAGCTTTGTTTTCCGGGTCACGAGAACAGGCAAGGACACGGTGCTCGCACAGATCATTCAGGCCGTTGAGGACGCCCAATCCCGCCGCGCGCCGATCCAGTCCGTGGCCGACCGGGTGGTCGGCTGGTTCGTGCCCGCGGTCCTTTTCATCGCGCTCGCGACGTTCCTGGGTTGGCTCTATTACGGCGCTCCGGCATCGCGGGCAATCATGAACGCGGTCTCCGTCATGGTGATCGCCTGCCCCTGCGCCCTGGGACTCGCCACTCCCCTCGCCATCCTGATCGGAACTTCGAACGGCGCCTCAAGGGGGATCCTCATTACAGGCGGGGACGTGATCGAGAAAGCGGCGTCCATTGATTTTCTCGTTCTGGACAAAACAGGAACGATTACCGAAGGGAAGCCGGAGCTCAGTGAAGCGTTCGGCATCGGGATGCCGGACCAGGAAGCGCTCCGAATCGCGGCGTCGCTCGAACGACGATCGGAACATTCCCTCGGCAGGGCGATCGCCGATGCCGCGCGCGGGCTTGAGCCCTACGAGGTCACGGAATTTTCCGCAATCCCCGGAAAAGGTGTCAGAGGAATGATCCAGGGGAAACCCGCGCTCATCGGCAGCAGTGAATTCCTTGAAGCGGAGACCGGGAAAAACGCCATTGAATCAGCTCTGAACATGGGGCATCGCGCGAAGCTCCGGGAGAGTGAAAAAACAGGCTTGACAATCGTTTATCTGTGTCTTAAGGGAGCCGTGCGCGGCGTCTTTGTAGTTTCTGACAAAATCCGGAAGGAATCAGCCGAGACCGTCTTGATAATTAAAAAAGCAGGAATGGGTGTGGCCATGGTAACGGGCGATAATCTGTCCACCGCCGAAGCGGTCGCCCGGAAGATCGGCATCGATTCGGTGAAGGCCCAGGCATCTCCCACGGAAAAGGCCGCAGAGGTCCGGAGGATCGAAGACACGGGAAGGCGCGTCCTCATGGCGGGCGACGGAATCAACGACGCGCCCGCTCTGGTAGCGGCCACGATCGGCGTTGCCATGGGCCGGGCCACGGACATCGCCCTCGAGAGCGCGGACATCGTCATCATGCGCCCCGACCTCAGGCTGGTTGCCGACGCCGTTGCACTCGCCAAAAAGACCTTCACGGTCATCCGGCAGAACATCTTCTGGGCCTTCTTCTACAACATCGTGGTCATCCCCCTGGCAATCCTCGGTGTTCTGCACCCGGTCATGGCTGCCGGCGCCATGGCGTTCAGTTCACTCACGGTTGTCGGAAATTCCCTGCGCGCGAGGTTAAGGTAAATGGGGAGCATGATCCTGCTGATAGTCCTCACGCTCTGCACCGGGTTCGCGGGCTGGCTGTTCTTCCTCTGGGCGGTCAAGAGCGGACAGTACGATGATATCGAAGGGCCGAAGTACCGGATGATGGAGGATGAAGAGGAAGACAAAAAAGAAAAAAGTGAAAAGAAAAAGAACGACGACAGGAAGGATTGACCGACGGCGGCCGGCGGAGTTCAAATCACATCCAGTACTCCGGATACCGCCTGTTTTTCGAAAGATTGTTAACCAGCAAGGCGACAATGAGCAACACGACCGCTCCCGCGCCGGCGGGAACGACCGCGTACAGGAACCCGAGGCTGTGGACCTTCGGCCCGCCGATCACGGCGATCAGGGCCGTCGCGCCGCCGGGGGGATGGAGGGTTTTAGTCGCGAGCATGACAACGATGGCCAGCGAAACCGCCATGGCTGCCGCAAGCCACATTGTGTTGCCGAAGAGCTGGTAGCTGGCCACGCCGACCAGGCCGGATAACACGTGGCCGCCGACGAGGTTCCGCGGTTGCGCCAGGGGGCTCTTGATCGCGCCGTAGACGAGCACTGCCGAGGCCCCGACTGAGCCGATGATCAGGGTCAGGTCCCGTGGTTCGAAATAGCGCGACGAAAGATACGCGCAGAGTCCGATCCCCATCACCGCGCCGAGCCATGACCAGATAAGTTCCCGCCCCCCCACTCCCGGCGGGCTCTTGGCACCGCCTTTCATTTTTGAGAAATATTCTGAGATGGTCATAACGCGATGTCCTGCAGCAAACAAAAGTAAAACCCATCCCCACCTAACCTCCCCTTGAAGGGGAGGAACCTTTAATCAGGGTCCCTGTTGCTTCTGCAATCCGCAATCCGCAATCGAATCACTTCCTCCCTATCGCCCTCACAATATCGGCGCGGGAAACAATGCCGATAAGTTTTCCCTCGTCATCGACCACGGGAAGCCGCTTGATCCTTCGTTCATCGAAGATCTTCGCCACTTCGCCGATATCGTCATCGGCCTTACTGGTGATCGGCGGGAAGCTCATGACGTCCGCCACTTTTTTGCCGCTTTTCCTCGCCGGAACGGGTTCGCCGATGATGCTCCGCAAAATGTCCTTGAAGGTGTGGTCCCTCTTCATTCCCGCCAGGATCAGGATGTCGGCCTCGCTGATGACGCCGATCACCCGGCCCTTGTCGTCGATAACGGGCATTCCGCTGACCCTGTTCGCGGAGAGAAGCCCCGCCGCTTCCTGCAGGTCGGCGTTCGGGCTGACGGTAATCACGTTTTTTGTCATTACCTCCCGCACGGGCATATGGTAGGTAATTCTCTCCTGCGCATGCCGGAGGGCGATTTCGTAGATACGTATCAGGTCCTCTTCGGTGACGTCCACATAGGTCTTCATCTCGAGTATCGCCGCCCGCAGGTCATCCTCGGACAGTCCGCAGGTATTCAAACGCGGGGATTCCATAGGCCCTCCCATGATCGTAGGAATTATAATAGTGCAAACGGGCAATCGTCCGTTATGACGAAGATCATATCGGACAACAACCCCATCGTCAGGCGTTCTTGTCCTCCGCCCTGGTCACGATCCAATACACGAACCCGATGACCAGGATAGCCGCTATGAGATAATAGATGGACTCCGGTTTTTCATGTTTGAGCGTTGCAATCATGGTCTCCCGGATCATGGTCACCAGCGCCACGCCGACGAACACGCTGATATGAAACTTGCCGCCTTTGAGGTGGGATATCTCGGTATTCATGAGTTCGATCATGAGCCACAACAGCAGCATGGATCCGAGCGCCGAAATGATGCCGCGTTCCACGTCTCCGGAGAGGAGCTGAAGGACGTCCTGCACGAACAGCCAGACCACGCCGAGAGTCAGGCCGATGAGGGCGAGCACGAGCAGGAGGTTCGTGGTCTGGGAGAAGCGCTCGGAAAAATTGATCAGAGCGCTCTTGACCTTGTAAACCGGCGAATAGACGCTGAGCTCTTCCTCGATATAGGACGTCGTGATGACGTCCAGGCCGATATCGAGGATCTTTCCCACGGAAATGATCTTGTCGGTCACTTCCTGCTTGTCCTCTTCCAGTTTTTGCAGGATTCCGATACAGGCGTTTTTGACGATGTTGACGGCCCTGTTCATATAGTGGGCGTCCACGTTGTATTTGACATGGACCGCTCCGATCCTGATCAGCTTTTCGTAATAGCGGTTATCATACTTCCCGGAGAAGAGCTCGAGGAACCAGTCACGCTGGGCGCCGAAGACATGTTTTTTCCTCGATTCTTCGGTAAAAAATTTCGCGGCCCCCTTCGTGCCCATGATCCAGAGACTGAGCGTGCCCATGACTTCGTCGGCATGCTCCTCCATGAGCGGCCGCAGCCTCGCGAGGCGCTTTTCATCTTCTTCCGTGAAACGGTAATCGTGCTTGATTTCCTTGAATGACCTCATCAATCCCCCCGCTTGCTATGTACAAACAGGCTGCGCGCCTCTCTCTGCCCGACCGAACATCGCCTGCAGCGGGCGGGTGCCGATATCTCAAATCTTAACAAAGGCGTCCTTCGTCGCCCCGCAGATCGGGCAGACCCAGGTGTCGGGTATCTTTTCAAAAGGTGTCCCCGGTGCAATGCCGCCGTCCGGATCACCCGTTGCGGGGTCATAGATCCAATCACACACAGTACACTTCCATTTGTCCATGTATCGCCTCCCTCAAGTTTGATGAAAAAAAAGTCGGATATAACCTCTATGGTGTCATTCCGGCTTGCCCGGAATCCTTCTTTATTCTGTGGATTGTGCGGCACTACGATTCCCCCCTGCTTCAAGCATGCCGGGGCAGGCTTAGAAGCAAGCGGGAATGACGACTAATAAGCATATAAACGCAGTGACCAGCACGGAAATTTACTCAAAATATAGCATATAACAGGGCTGTCCTCAGGGAAATATCGGAAAAATCCATCGTTCATCCCAACCGTTTTTTGAACCGAAGCGCGCTCAGCGTGATCACGATCATACCGATGGCAAGAAGCGCGGCCATCTGCGGCCACAGGATGTTGATGCCGTTTCCTTTCAGGAACACCCCGCGAATAATGATGAGAAAGTACCGCAGGGGATTGAGATAGGTCACATATTGAAAAGCCTCCGGCATGTTTTCTATGGGGAAAGCGAAGCCCGACAGCAGGATGGCCGGCATGTTGAAAAACATCGCGGCCATCAGGGCCTGTTGCTGCGTCCGTGCCACCGTGGAAATGAACAGGCCGGTTCCAAGCACCGAGAGGAGATAGATGGCGGTGCACAGCAG
>JAXIPA010000147.1:0-14296 GCA_045403145.1 Nitrospirota bacterium
AAGGCGATGCCGGGAACCAGGAAGTACCAGTAATGCTGGACCACGTAATTGATGCCGATGAGTATCCGGGTGGGCAGGGGAAGTTCTGTCTTAAACCGTTCAAAAATCGTTGCGAACTTCGGGATCACGAAGCTTACGAGGAACACAAAAGCGAGGGAGATCGCAACCACGACGATCAGGGGATAGCGCACGGCCGCCTTTACGCGGGCGCGGGTCTCTGCGTCGTGTTCGGCAAGAAAGGCCAGCCGGTTCAGGATATCGTCGAGGATGCCGGCAGTCTCTCCGGCGCGAATCATGCTGACGTACAGCCTGCTGAATATTTTGGGGTGTTTGGCGAGTGCGTCGGAAAATGAACCTCCGGCCTCGATGTCCCGCCTCAAGTCCCCGATCGTCCCCCGCAGGCGCGGGTTTTCAGTCTGTTTCTCCATGGTGGCAAGGCTCTGCATGAACGGGATTCCGGCGCTCATGAGGGTGGAGAGTTGCCTGCTGAACACGATGAGGTCCTGGGGTTTCACCCGTACGAAGTCCGGCAGGAGCCCGGGCCGCAGGAGCGGCTGCGCCTGCGCCTCGATCTGCACCGGGATAAACCCCTGCCCGGAAAGCTGTTCGGCAACGGCCTCCCTGCCGCGCGCCTCCATTGCTCCTGTATGCAAGGCGCCGTTTTTGTCCCTGGCTTTATATTGATACTGAGGCATTCGGAACCCTCGGAGCTCCGGCGCATCGGATGACGACCATCGGCTGTTTAAAGGCTTAACAGTTGTATCTTCCTTGGTCCATCGACTGTTCCCTGGCGTCTCAAGCTCCGACGCCCGCTTTCCCGGCAAAAAATAGTACCATAAATGCAGATTGAGTGCAACTCTCTGAAAATAATCTGTCTGAAAATAATACTGTTGACAAACCGTGCTTACTGCGGTATATTTTTGACACATTACAAAAGCGCAGGCCTAACCGACAATCCCTGTTGTTATCAAACCCAGCAGAATACAGTTAAATCAGGTTACCTAAAACACCGAGCGCAGCATACATACAGGAAGGCACGATCACCCGTAACAAACTCGCGAGCTGTCAGCCGTCGTTTACGTTACCTCGTCATATCCACGCAAACCGACGACCCGAGGAACACACTCCCCTTATAATGCCAATAACCATTTACTGCGATTAATGATGTTCGTATTCAATCTACTTTCGGAGCGTAATAACCCACAAACCCGCCCTTTTTGCGTGTACAGACCTCATCTGCCCACTTACACCCCGGGCCAAGGAGTAAACCCATGAATTTAGTAGAACTAAAAGGAAAGGACATCGCCGAGCTTACCACGATGGCGGACGAACTGAAGGTTGAAGGAATCAGCGGCTTGCGCAAGCAGGAGCTGATCTTCGCCATCCTCCAGGCCCAGACCGAAAAGAACGGCATGATCTTCGGTGAAGGCGTGCTCGAGATCCTTCCCGACGGCTTCGGTTTCCTCAGGGCGCCCGATTACAACTACCTGCCGGGACCGGACGATATCTACGTGTCCCCATCGCAGATACGGCGGTTCAATATCCGAACGGGCGATACGGTCTCCGGCCAGATACGGCCGCCGAAAGAAGGCGAACGCTACTTCGCCTTGCTCAAGGTGGACGCCATCAACTATGAAGACCCCGAGATATCGAGAAGCAAGATCCTCTTCGACAACCTCACACCCTATTATCCAATCAAGAAAATCAAGCTCGAACATGCCCCCACCGACTATACGACGCGCGCTATGGACCTCGTCACCCCCATCGGCATGGGCCAGCGGGGCATGATCGTGGCCCCGCCCCGGACCGGTAAGACGATGCTGCTCCAGTCCCTGGCAAAAGCGATCATCAAGAACCATCCGGACCTCAAGCTCATCGTGCTTCTGATCGACGAGCGTCCCGAAGAAGTCACGGACTGGCAGCGTCAGGTCAAGGCCGAGATCATCAGTTCCACCTTCGACGAACCGCCGCAAAGACATGTGCAGGTCGCGGACATGGTGAGCGAACGTGCAAAGCGGCTCGTGGAGCACAAAAAAGACGTGGTGATCCTTCTGGACAGCATAACCCGTCTCGCCCGGGCGCATAACGCCATTATCCCGGCCTCGGGCAAGGTGCTCTCCGGCGGCCTGGACGCCAATGCGCTCCAGCGGCCGAAGCGCTTCTTCGGCGCCGCGCGCAGCATCGAGAACGGCGGCAGCCTCACGATCCTCGCGACCGCGCTCGTGGACACCGGCAGCCGCATGGACGACGTGATCTTTGAAGAGTTCAAGGGCACGGGCAACATGGAGCTCCACCTCGACCGGAAGCTCGTGGACAAGCGAGTGTTCCCGGCCATCGACATCAACGCCTCGGGGACCCGCAAGGAAGAGCTGCTCGTGGATAAGGACGACCTGAACCGAATGTGGGTGCTGCGCAAGGTTTTGAACCCCCTGTCGACCGTGGAAAGCATGGAATTCCTGCTTGAAAAGCTCAAACAGGCCAAAACGAACCGGGACTTCCTGGACTCCATGAACAAGTAACTTTTTGCTTGTCTTTTTGCGCAGTTTGGTATATTATTCCGGCCTTGAACAAACAAGCCACAGCCCACTGCTGTGGCTTGGCTTTTCCATAAGAAGGAGACCATGACAATGAAGCAGGAAATTCATCCCGACTACAAGGTGACGACGATTCACTGCGCATGCGGTGAATCGTTCCAGGTCCGGTCCACCAAGGAGAACGTGAAGCTCGACATCTGCTCGAACTGCCACCCCTTTTACACCGGCAAGCAGAAGCTCATCGACACCGAGGGCCGCGTGGACAAGTTCCGCAAAAAATACAAAAAGGTCTGAGAGGCAACGGTCACGATGCCCGTATCGTTGAGCGTCCGAGGGTTGCGTCCTTAAGACGAACAACGCAAGACGTTGCCGAAACGGGCCTCGTTGCCGATGTACGAACGACTATGCCGGAATCAATCAACATAGGCGGGCAGGCGGTGCTTGAGGGCGTCATGATGCGCTCTCCGCACTCTTTTACCGTGGCGGTGCGCAAAGGGGGCAAACCCGGGGCTGAGATCGCCATCCTGCGGGAAACGATCCGGCCGATCAGCGAGCGGTATCCGCTGTTCAGGAAAAAGATCATCCGGGGCACGGTCGCCCTGTTCGAGGCGCTGTGGCTCGGCATGCGGGCGCTCAATTTTTCGGCGAACGAAGCCATCGAGAGCAAAGACGGGAAAAAAGAAGAGATCAGCACCCTTGCCATGGCGGGGACCATGATCGTGGCAATCGCCTTTTCCCTCGGCCTTTTTCTGGCGCTGCCGCTCCTGCTCACCAACCTTCTCGGCGCATACTACGGCGCCGTCGGAAAAAACAGCATACTGTTCAATCTGACGGACGGCGCGTTCCGCATGACGTTGTTTCTCTGTTACGTGTCCGGCATTTCGTTCATGAAGGACATACGCAGGGTCTTCGAGTACCACGGGGCCGAACATAAGGCCATCGCGGCCTACGAGGCCGGCGTCCCGCTCACCGTGGAAAACGCGAGGCCCTACTCCCGCATCCACCCCCGGTGCGGAACGAGCTTCCTGATAGCGGTGATCGCGCTTTCCATCCTTCTGTTTTCGCTCATTCCGGGCAGCTGGCCCCTCTGGGCAAAAGGCCTTTCACGGATTGCGCTGCTGCCGGTGATCGCCGGACTGGGATACGAATTCATCAAGTACAGCGCGAAAAAGTGCGGAAACCCGGTGATCAAAGGCCTGATGCTGCCGGGGCTCTGGCTCCAGCGCATCACCACCCGGGAACCATCGGACGACCAGGTCGAGGTGGCCATAAGGTCCCTCACTGAAGCCCTCGCGATGGAACCCCGCTGAAGCGGGGTTTTTTGTTGGGGACAAATCAAGGAAATAAGGACGCAGATTTTCGCTGATGAACGCAGATTAAGAAATCAAATACACAATAAGGGCTTGGAGAGTCATGTAGTAATCGTCTGATGTTCTGACCACATCCGCCCTTACAGATTTTATTCGTATTCAACAAATGTTTAAGCTTTTGATTTATCTGCGCCAATCTGCGTTCATCTGCGTCCCCTGTTTGAATCTATGTTAAGTAAATTAGACGCCGTTGCCGAAAAATATGACGAACTGACAAGGCTCCTGTCCGATCCCGTTGTCGCCGCCGACCACCAGAAGTACCAGAAGTATTCGAAGGAACGTGCGGAGATCGAGGACGTGGTGAACCACTTCCGCGCCTATCGGAACCTGCAGAAGCAGCTCCGGGAGGCGGAAGAGATCACCCAGGACAAACAGGCCGACCCCGAACTGCGCGCCATGGCGGAAGTGGAGCTCAGGGAGCTCCGTCCCAGGCTCGAGCAGATGAACCAGGAGCTCCGGCTCATGCTCGTGCCCAAAGACCCGCGGGACGACAGGAACATATTCCTCGAGATCCGCGCCGGCGCCGGCGGCGATGAGGCCGCCCTTTTCGCTGCCGAGCTGTTTCGTCTCTATTCACGGTATGCGGAAAAGAAGCGCTGGAAAGTCACGCTGCTTGATATGAGCACGACGGGCGGGGGGGGAGCAAAAGAGGTCATCGCCCAGATCCAGGGAAAGGGCGTGTTCAGCCGGCTCAAGTACGAGAGCGGCGTGCACCGGGTGCAGCGCGTCCCGGCCACGGAGGCCTCCGGCAGGATACACACCTCGACAGTGACGGTGGCCATGATCCCCGAGGCCGACGACGTGGACATCCAGGTCGAACAGAAGGACCTCAGGATCGACACCTATTGTTCGTCGGGCCCCGGCGGCCAGAGCGTGAACACGACCTACTCGGCCGTCCGGATCACGCACATCCCCACCGGCGAGGTGGTCGCCTGCCAGGACGAACGCTCGCAGCTCAAAAACCGGGAAAAGGCGATGAAGATCCTCAAATCACGCCTGCTTGAAAAGGAGCGCGCAAAGAGGGATGCGGAAGAGGCGGCGGCCCGCAAGCTGCAGGTCGGCACCGGCGACCGCAGCGAAAAGATCAGGACCTACAACTTTCCGCAAAGCAGGGTCACGGACCACCGCGTCGGCGTGTCGCTCTATAAGATCGACGCCGTCATGGACGGCGACATCGATGAGTTCATCGACGCCCTTACGGCGGCGGACAATGCTGAGCGGCTGAAGAATCTGTAGATATTCATTGCAAATTTCAAAGTGCAAAGTAAAAAATGCAAATGGAAGAGTTCTGATTTTGCACTTTGCAATGTGCAATTTGCATTTTGCATTTCATGGCAACCCTCATAGATGCAATAAACAACGCCTCGGCAAAACTGGCTGCTACGGGAATAACCAACGCTCGGCTCGATGCCGAGGTGCTGCTCTGCCATGTGCTCGGCAGGGACCGCGCCTGGCTCCTGGCGCACATCCGGGATGGACTCGGTGATGAGACCCGAAGCATCTTTGAACAAGTCGTCGAACGGAGAACCAGGCGGGAACCTCTCCAATACATTACCGGCAAACAGGAATTCTGGGGACTCGAGTTTCTGGTAACTCCTGACGTGCTCATCCCGAGGCCCGAGACCGAGTTGATCATTGAGACTGTTCTCGGAACCGCTCCGGACAGGAGCCAGCCGCTCAAGGTCATCGACCTCTGCACGGGCTCTGGCTGCATAGCCGTGAGCCTGGCGAAGGAGCTCCCTGCTGCGCAGGTCTTCGCAACCGATGTATCTGCGAAGGCCCTCACCGTCGCCCGTGAAAACGCTCGCAGGCATGGCGTCGAGGACCGGATACGTTTTTTCGAGGGAGACCTCTTTGGGCCGCTGGAAGAGCTTGACATCCATCGCCAACTTGATATCATCGTGTCAAACCCGCCCTATATAGCATCCGGCGATCGTCCCGCGCTCCAGCCGGAGGTAAGGGATTACGAGCCGGCAATGGCGCTCTTCGCCGGACCGGACGGCATCGAGATCCACCGTCGGATCGTCAGCGCAGCTCCGCTTTTTTTGAAGAGCAACGGGGCGCTCGTCATGGAAATGGGCATCGGCCAGGCCGAGGCGCTCGCGCGGATGATCCGGGAAAGCGGTGAGTATGCCGCCCCTGGGGTCTTGAAGGATCTCGCGGGGATCGAGCGGGTGATTAAGGCAAGAAAGAAGTAGCCTTACGTATGTTTCCTCCCCTTCAAGGGGAGGATCAAGGTGGGGATGGGTCTCCATCGAGCAGGCAACAAACCCATCCTCACCCCAGCCCTCTCCTTGAAGGAGAGGGAGAGGCGACGGGCTCAGACCATTATGAAGACGATTGTAATTCAGGGCGGTAAAAAACTTTCCGGCGAGGTCGCCATCAGCGGTGCCAAGAACGCGGCCTTGCCGATCCTCGCAGCCGGGCTCTTGTGCGCGGGAAGGCATACGATATCGAATGTCCCGCGCCTGGCCGATGTAACGACGCTCGGGAGGATCCTCCAGAACATGGGGGTCTCCTTCGAGCGGAACGATCACGACATCGTCATAGATTCCACGGGACTCACGAACCCCGAGGCCCCCTACGATCTGGTGCGGACCATGCGGGCGTCGGTGCTCGTTCTGGGACCGCTTGTGGCGCGGATGGGCAAAGCGCGGGTGTCGCTTCCCGGCGGCTGCGCCATCGGCGCCAGGCCGATCAACCTTCACCTCATGGGCCTGGAGAAACTCGGGGCGAAGGTCGAGATCGAACACGGCTATGTCGTTGCGTCCGCGAAGAGGCTCCGCGGAGCGCATATCTATTTCGACACCGTCACCGTGACCGGCACCGAAAACCTCATGATGGCGGCGGCGCTTGCGGAAGGAGAAACGGTCCTCGAAAACGCCGCACGGGAGCCGGAGATCGCGGACCTCGCGAACGCTCTCACCCGGATGGGCGCGAGGATCGACGGCGCCGGCACGGACATCATTAAAATCCACGGCGTCGAGAGCCTCAGACCAATTAACTATACGGTAATGCCGGACAGGATCGAAACGGGCACCTTTGTAATCGCCGCGGCCATAACCAACGGCACGGTCGTGATCAAAAACTGCCATCCCGGCCACCTCGATGCGGTGCTCGCGAAAGTGGCCGAGGCGGGAGCGGAAATAACGACCGATAACGGGATAATCCGGGTGACCGGTTCGCGGCCGATCAAGCCGGTGAATGTCAAGACGCTGGAGTACCCGGGGTTTCCCACGGACATGCAGGCGCAGATCATGAGCCTTATGGCCCTGGCTCATGGCACGAGCGTGATCAACGAGACGATCTTTGAGAACCGCTTTACGCATGTGGCCGAACTCCGGAGAATGGGCGCCGATATTCAGACGGACGGGCGAACGGCCGTCATCAAGGGAGTACCGAAGCTTTCAGCGGCGCCGGTTATGGCCACGGACCTTCGCGCGAGCGCGTCGCTCATTCTGGCGGGCCTCGCTGCGGAAGGCCGGACCGTGATATCGCGCATCTACCACCTTGACCGGGGATACGAGAGCATCGAGGAGAAGCTGTCCGCGCTCGGCGCTGACATAAAAAGAGAATAACCTTTGTTTCACCGCAGAGAACGCAGAGACCGCCGAGAGAACAACTTTAGTTCCCTTCTCCTCATGCAAAAAACTGCCTTCCTCTGCGTTCTCAGCGACCTCTGCGGTAAAAAAATCTAAGGGGAGTCATGAAGATTATCGATTCACAGCAGCAGGACATCGTATCTGAACTGAAGCGCATCATCAACCGGGGCGAGACCGCGACGGAAGAGGTTGCGGCAGCGGTCAGGGAAGTCGTCGAATCCGTGCGCAAGCAGGGCGACCCCGCGGTGCTTGAATTCACTGAAAAGTTCGACAAAGTGAAGCTCACGATCAAGGAAATCAAAGTATCGCCGGATGAAATCAAGGAAGCCTACTCCCGCGTGGAAACAAAGAAGGTGGACGCGCTCAGGCTCGCGGCGCAGAACATCCGCGCCTTTCACGAAAAACAGAAGATCAGCTCCTGGGTAACACAGGAGGCCGACGGAGTGATTCTGGGACAGCTCGCTCGCCCGATCCGGAGCGCGGGCATCTACGTGCCCGGCGGGAAGGCATGCTACCCGTCATCGGTTCTCATGAACGTGATCCCGGCGAAGGTGGCGGGAGTGGAGCAGCTCGTGATGTGTTCGCCTGCGCCGGGCGGGAACCTGAACCCCTACATCCTCGTAGCCGCGGACATCGCCGGCGTGAGCAATATCTACAAGATCGGCGGCGCGCAGGCGGTCGCGGCCATGGCCTACGGCACCGCCACCATCCCCAAGGTCGACAAGATCGTGGGCCCCGGGAATATTTATGTTGCCACTGCCAAACGGTACGTTTTCGGTCAGGTGGACATCGACATGATCGCCGGACCGAGCGAAATCCTGATCATCGCGGACCATACGGCGAACCCCGAGTTCGTCGCCTCGGACCTCCTGTCCCAGGCCGAGCATGACGAGCTCGCTTCGTCCATTCTCGTGACCACCTCGCGGGAGATCGCCGAGAAGGTAAATGCCGAGGTCGAACGCCAGCTCGCTAACCTGTCGCGGAAGGAAATCGCGCGCAAGGCCATCGACCGCTTCGGCGCGATCGTGCTCACCGACAGCCTGCAGGAGGCTGCTGAGGTCTCGAATTCCATCGCCCCCGAGCACCTCGAACTCGCCGTGGAAAAGCCCTTCGAGCTCCTGGCGCTGATCAAGAACGCAGGTGCGATCTTCCTCGGCCACTACACGCCCGAGTCCGTGGGCGACTACATCGCCGGCCCCAACCATGTGCTCCCCACGGGTGGCACGGCGCGGTTTTTCTCGCCTCTGTCAACGGACAGCTTCATGAAAAAATCCAGCCTCATCTTTTATACGAAGGAAGGTCTGGACAAGGTAGGCGAGGCCGTGATGCAGATCGCGGACGTGGAAGGACTCGAAGCGCACGGAAATACGATTCGGGTGAGGATGGCGAAAAAATAGAATTGTAACCACGGATGAACACAGGTGCGGCTTTGCCGCACACACGGATACCTGCTTCAAACCCTGTTCCCGAACGCTTTTTAAAAAGCTTCTTGCATTACCGTGTTTATCTGTGGTTAAATAAAGTCACTTTTAGCAGCATTGAAGGAGCATAGCATGCCGAAAAGATCAAACACAAAATCACCAAAAGCCGCGGTTGCGACAGTTACCCCCAAGCTCAAGCTCGGCCTGCCCAAGGGGAGCCTGCAGGAATCGACGTTCAAACTGTTCGGCAAGGCCGGGTATCGAATCCAGGTAAGCTCGCGGAGCTACTACCCGACCATCGACGACCCGGACATCGAGTGCATCATGGTCCGGGCCCAGGAAATGGCGCGCTACGTTGACAACGGCATTTTTGACGTGGGCCTCACGGGCAAGGACTGGATCCTGGAGCAAAACGCCGATGTGGTCGAGGTTGCCGAGCTCCGATATGCCAAGGGCGGGCTGAACCCGGTGCGCTGGGTCGTGGCCGTGCCCGAGGACTCGCCGATCAAAAGCCTGAAGGACCTGAAGGGCAAACGCATCGCAACGGAACTGGTCGGTTATACCGGGCGGTACCTGAAATCAAAGGGCGTTACTGCCGACATTGAGTTTTCCTGGGGAGCGACAGAGGTCAAGCCGCCGAAGCTCGCTGATGCAATCGTTGAACTGACCGAGACCGGCAGTTCGCTCAAGGCGAACAAGCTCCGCATCGTCGAAGTGATGCTCGAGTCCACAACGAGGCTCATTGCGAACAAGAAGGCCTGGAACGATCCCTGGCGGAAAAAGAAGATCGAGAACATGGCCATGCTGCTTCAGGGCGCGCTGGCGGCCGAGGAAAAAGTGGGCCTCAAAATGAACGTGCCGAAAAAGGCGCTCAAGGAAATCTGCGGCATCCTTCCGGCAATGCACTCGCCGACCATATCGCACCAAACCGATCCGGAATGGGTAAGCCTCGAGGTCATGCTCGACGAGAAACAAGCGCGGGACCTCATCCCGCGGCTCAAGCGCCGGGGCGCTTCGGGGATCATCGAGTATCCCCTGAACAAGGTAATACCGTAAAATCGAAAAGGCGGCCGAAAGGCCGCCTTTTTTTGCAAAGCCCTCTCACACAACCCACTAATCTTCATAACGGTCCAAATACGCGCTCACCGTTGAGATGAATAAGGTGGGTCGGAGTTTCAGCGATCGAAACAACCCTATGCAAATCGACAAGCCCTCACGGCGTCGCTTCCATCGCAACATGCGCGGCTAATCCCGTCATAAAGGACTTGAGCCCGGTCATTTCATTCATCTCTGAGTACTCACCGGATTTAACGGCGGTACGAGGCGAGAAAATTACGGAGGCGGTTGTATACAATCCTTCTCGCATCAGTCTCTCGCAAAGGTTATTGTATCGATCTGCATACGAGGCGTTCCGAAACTCGGGAAACAGGGGAAAATGAGGAGATACTCCCGGGACCACGCAGCGGGAAAATGGCGCGTCTTCGAGCAGGACAAAATAACCGACAAATGGTAGCCTGGTTTCTCCAAAAATACGCCTTCTGTAAGCGGCCTTCAACTCCATCGCCATACCAAGGACTTCTTTGCAACCGTTATCGGCATGTTTTGCGAGCAACTCGCCGGGAACGGGATCTAATTTTATTACAGCGATCAACCGCCCTTGATTTACCACTACAAGATCCCATAATTGGGTTGGTGAGAAATGCCCCGGAAGCGATACAGGTCGCCCCTGCTGCAAGACATGCGCTCTCGTCAGTCCGTTGGCATGAACGATATCGGCAATAAGATCGGCAAATCCATCCATACCACCGACCATCGGCTTCTTAGTACCGAGTTTCTTCCATGAGCTCCAGAACTGCTTGACAGCGGAGTGGGCTTTATTTTCATAATCAGCAAGATCCAGAAGGGTCTTCCGCTTTTTTATCATCGACTTCGCTTTCGATAGTTTTAGATTAATTGCCATTGTTGGACTATTCGTCATACGGTCCGAGGAACCGTTTACCGTTGAAATGAAGAAGATGCGTCGGGGATTCGGCAAACCAGGCTTCCGTCTCCCATGAGATATCGTTTAGATACTTGAGCATTGCGCGCCGTTCGAGAAACGCCGTCACAAATACCAACCCAATCTTCGAACCGGCAAAAAGCTCCAGTTCCTGTCTCCGCTTCGGGTTAACCGGGCCGTGGCTTGTCACTGCTTCAATCAGAACAAGCCAGTCCTTCTCGACGTGATGCACCACAACATCCGGCATCTTTCCATGTTCTTCGATCTCTACCCCAATCTTCTTCAGAGCATCAGTGTCAAAATATGCCCATTTGGTTTGGGTGTCACCGACATAGATTATTTGACCGCCAGGCGTAAAAAACTGGCAGAAATCATCGATGATCTTTTTTACCAATATAGTCTGACCACCCGGCGAAAGTTTAATCTCCTGCCCGGATGCGAGTTTTATTGGAATACGGCGCGTCTCCCGTTCTCGCGCATAGCGCTTCTTCAACGTCTCAACGGTGAGTTGATACTTTTTCAATTGAGTTTTCCAGCCGGGCTTCCCGAACTCACGAAGCAGCTTCAACGCCGTCGGTTCGATTTGATACACTGCATCAGGACTATTTGTCGGCCTTGAGGGCTTATCTGGATTCGGCAAGATCAAAGATGCCTGTACGAACTGATGAACAGTAAAACGACGAACCGTTTCCCGCGAGTTAGGAGCATACTTCTTGTCATAGTGCTCTGCGAAAAAATCCATCATGGGCGTAATGCCCATCAATGGATCGGTTGCCTTATCCCATGTATCGTTTGGTTTAAGACCGAGCAATGAAAGAAGCGTAAGCGCGGAGCGCTCGTTTAGTTGCTGACGGGGCAGTCCGAAAGCATCCAAAATAGACAATGCCTCCTCGATCTTACGCGCCGCCTTCTTTACATCCGTCTTTTTAGCCATTCGTTTCACATTCCTCTTTCAGGATAACGTCCACCGTTTTCTGATCCTGCATGTGGTGCTTTACATGCGAGCCGAGCCGGAGCAATTGATCGCGGGAGGGATAATGCATCTTCCTCAGGTCCGTTGCGTTCACCTGAGTATGGCCGCTGAAGATACGAAAATATTGATCGAAAAGGGTGGAATTTAGGTATAGGGCCAGGCCTTTGGCAAGATTCGGTGCAAGTCCTTTTCCCTTGGCATGGAAGTAGTTTACATGATTCTCAAAGCCTACATGTGAAGCTTTTATCAGGTGGGGATCATATATCGCGGCCACGACTCGCCGTCTCTCTTCCTTGGATGAAAACCGCTTAGTTAGGACGTAATAACCCGCGTCAAGCAGCATATCTATTGTATGCAGCGAGGCTTCGATGGCATTCGGTTTTTTTTGCGATTCCATCGGCCACTGAACAAACCCATCGTTGAAATGTCCGGGGTATATTAAGGGCACAGTCCCTTTAGCAGCGTGCTTATGAAGGTATTTTTGCGCTCGAAATTCCACGACCGGTCCAGTGGAAACCTCTAGCCCAAGCTGATCAAGTGTGTTTTTAAATTGGCCCATACGCTCTGTAGCACGGGTATCCTCGTCACTCAGCGCAAGATGTATGAAAGCATCTCGGTCGCCCGGCAGGATGATCCGATCATAAGGCACGGAGCGGGTTACTGTATTTTCAAAGTCCACCCCATCGGACGATGAGAGAAGAATAAGCTTCGGTTTTTCCGTAACCCTGACCGCATGATAGATCACGTTTTCTTGGAGCACGCCATCATCGCCAAAGGCCTTCTTGCGCGACTCGAACACATGAATGTGCCGCAGGCTCATCATATCAAGCAGCCCAATTCGGAACCGGCGGAAATACGGTCCGTTGCAAAAACTCCGCGGGGTAATAGCGACCATTTCTCCCCCGGGCTCCAGCATCCGAGCCGAAAGCCATACAAATGCGGCATAGAGGTTGGACACCTCTAGTCCTGACGCACTGAGTGATCGACGCATTGCCGATTCACCGCTGATTTTTTTATACGGAGGATTCAGGATCGCATGGGTAAATCTCTCACCGCCACCAGCAAACAATCCTTCATCGGTTTGCGCTATGGCGGAAGCAATAAAATCCTCGGACCGAATTTCCCCTCGAAATGAAATGCCGGCATCCGTACAAATCATCCGGCAGCGTTCCATCGTGTCTTTTAAGTGGGGAAGAACATTCTTGTCATTTTCGTATACAACCACCGAGATTGAAAGCGGCCGTTGTTTTTTTGCCACTAATATTTCTATAAGCGAAGCGAACAGAACTCCTGCCCCAGCTCCGGGATCGAGAATCCGCACCTCCGGCCCAACCTGTTGAAACAATGATGCCATATACCGCGCGATCAGCGCGGGCGTAAAGAACTGGCCGATCTTCGATCGTTCGCGACGGCCGGTAGCGCCGTTCAAAGACTTGCGAATGACATCCAGGGTATTTGATAATTGAGTTGTCATGCTAAGTATTTTGCAAGATAAGGTAATTTAGCCAGACTGTACTCATGCTGACAAGGACGCATTCGCTATCACAAGCCATATGCTCCGGCGATTTTCGTGATAATAAATCTGGATTTGGAATTCTTAAAAGAATTACAGCGCACTAGCCGTTCACATACAAACTGCATTAGTCAATGTTGTTTTATCAATTCCATCCGGTAATTCGATTTCTTGTGGAATAAATATTTTATTTTTTCTCAATTTTGATGACAAAAAAGACACCATCTTATCTCTCTCGCGGGCAAATAGAGTCTGTATAATTATTCCATAGGGTGATAGATTTAATGTTTTTACGCCTTTGCCCAACTTCGTTTCTTCATCAAGAATTTGCCGCAATCTATCTAAAGGCATATCGAGAGAATGTGATTCAATAAGCATAAGTACGTTTTTTGCTAATCGCGTAACATCCTTAGGTAAATCTGCCTCTGACCAATGCTCTTTAAGAAACCCAATAATATTTAATAAGCTGTCAACTTGCTTATTTTTCTTATTTAATGTTGGGGAACCTGATAATGTTTCAGCTTCATAAATAGATATTTCCGCGTGCTCAAGCATTGCTTTTATTTGATATGCAATACGTTCTTTTGACCAACTTACGCTGTCGCTCTTGTAAATCAAATCGTGAGTTGCAATGCTCCATGCGTGCTGTAAAAAGGTCTTAATTTGAACTTCGAATAGCATACCAGAAACACCTGTCGGACGTAATGCGGGATCATCTTTCCATCTAACATAAAGCCGCAAGTCATCGAATGGAAATGAGTTTGATTGCTTAAGTGTCGAGTCCTCGAGCCTGTAAAATAGTTTGTGTAAGTGGCCAGAGTCGGTATAATCAACCGAACTGGGAGGATCAATGGCCACGCGCGACGAACTGCTCGACGATTTAA
>JAXIPA010000008.1:0-13268 GCA_045403145.1 Nitrospirota bacterium
TTACTCCCTAGTATTGAGAGCACACTACATAAATCAGTTATGAATCATTTCATAATATAGGTTAATTGTGAGAGCAGAGTAGGGTCGGGTCCTTTGTTATGGGTATTGGTGCCTGCGGCGCGGGTCTTTCGTGAGAGAAAAGACCCCAAAGGGCGAGATCGGGGCGTTTACTCCGCGGGATTGAAGAACCTCAGTCGTATGAGTTTTTTTGCCAGATTATAAATGTCCCCGCTGCTTCCTTCCTTTCTGATCCCAACCGCTACGACATAGACCATGATCTTATCGTTCACAACACGATACACAATCCTGTACCGCTGCCCGGCGGCCCGCAGGCTCCGGTAGCCGGAAAGCTCGCCCACCAGCGGCTTGCCCTGCTTTTCCGGCTCTTCCGCAAGTTCATCGATCCGCTTGACCATCAGGTCGCGAACTCGGCGGTCGGAAACGGCCTTCAGCATTTTCAGGGCCGTCGGCGCGATGACGATCTTGTACTTCATACCGCGAGTTCCCGCTTGGCCTTTTCCCAGGAAACACCCTTACCCGTTGCGAGCTCTTCGATCCCCTTCTGCAAAGCGGCGGTCATGGCCTCGTCGCCGAGTATTTCCAACGTCTCCATGATCGACTCATAGAGGTCCCAGGGCATGACCGCGAGGACCGGCTTGCCCCGCCGCGTGATGGCCACGGCGCTGTGCTTCTTCTCCAGCAGCTCGGGCATGGCGGTCAATTCGCTCCGCGCCTCGCTCATGGAAAAGTTCTTTATCTCTTTCTGCATGACGATTTCTCCTGTACGTGTAATTGTACAGATACGTGTGCAATATGTCAACCGGAAGGACCGGCGTGTCCTTCGCGGCCGCAAATAGAAAAGGCCGGGGAGATTTTCATCCGGCCCGTGACCGCTCAAACGCTACGCAACGGGTGCAACAACGTCACCCTGTATCTTTCATGGTAATGGCGGGGAAGCCGTACGGAGAGACGCCTGTCTTCAACGGTCCGTACGTGGGCTGAGGTGTTTAAGCGGGTTGAGCGGCCCCAACCGGCGAGCTTTTTATTCACTGCCTCGGTTTTCTCCGGACATGACCGCTTTATTCAGCAGTAAAGACCGGCCCCTGTGGGTTCCTGCTTCCTTAACTGATATTTCAAGACCCGACCCCAAAGTTTCGCGACCCGACCCCAAAGTTTCCTTACATATAGTATCGATAATAAGGCTCATACTCGGCCCCGAGATACTTGAGAATATTCCCTACCTGTTGTGCGGCCCGAAGCGTAATGGGATCGTGGCCATCGAATTGAGTATTGTTCCAGTTCATTTTTGTTAACGCTAATATCTCTTGCGCAAGGAACAAGGGTGTTTCTGTTGTTTTATCACATCTAAAACCAAGTGGTGAAGGTACATATAGTCCGGGATATGCTGAGAAAAAATCAATGCTCCCTTTTGTGTACAGCACATTCACATCGCCCCCCGGACTAAAAAGAGTCCCGCGTAAAGGCGGATAAAGCCCCGCACGAAACAGCTTTGTAAAGGAGCGAGTCAAGCTGACATAATCAGCCTGCTCTGGCTCAATTGACAGTTCTTTCAAGGCATTTTCAAAACCTACAATTTCAGCTCCATTATGAATCGAACTTTTATGCACAACCACGCGCGCAGGATAATTCTTGTGCTCGCGTCTATATATTTCTAATGCATTCTTGAGTAAATTATAAGAATCCTCGGATGACAGGTGAATTTGTTTATCGTCTTTCTCAATTCGAGCGGCACCGCCGCGCAAAATCATCCCCTCGCCTCTCTCATTAAAAACCTGAGCTGTACTTGTGAGAAGCTTTGAATCATCCAAAGTTTTATAAAAACTTAGGCCTATATAGCAAGTAGTCAATTGAGCTGCGTCCCGCGCTAATCGCCAAGGGGTGCCGCCAGCTTTGTAATAGAGCGCTGTATATAAATTCCAAGCACGTGTAGCCTCATCCTGTAGTTGACGCGTTTCACCTGTCGACTTTTTCGTCTTTAGCCTTTTGCGCTCATCATAAGTTCCGGGGCGGATTATTTGTGTTGGTTTTCTGAACCTCATAGCTTGTGCTTTTATATAATCATGCAGAATGAGTTTCGATGGAATAGTTCTACCTGGTTGGGTCGCATCTGTCTCACCCTCTTCTTCCACGATTGGAGTACTCTCATTATCATCTTGATCAATGTACTCAACTAAGGTAAATGGATAAGCGCATACAAATACATCGGCTGCGTTCTTTTCTGCCAAGTATTCAATTTCATTAAGGTATAATTGAGCTATTTCACGCAAGACCTCGTCTGTTTTCGGTTTTCGGCATAGATCGTCAAAATACCGCTGCGGTATAGGTCTCTGAAGTTGACTATCGAAGACAAAATCAGTAGATAGCGTCATTTCTTCACCAAACCCGGGAAATCGCGGGAAGAGGTTCGGCCGGTTGCTTTGCTTGGCCGCAATTCCTGTGCGGCATTTTTCCAACCACTTGACGATTCCTTCTATGGTTTCAGGTGTACCTGCAATGCCGAGCTTGATTTTCTTAGGACCCAACTGAGTGTCAAAATCAAGAGGACCGTAATTCATGAGACCAAATTTAATGTCTATATGTTTACCAGTCCCAAATTCCAATTCAGGTTCAGTAAGTATGTCAATCTTCATAGAAACCCGTCAAAGCAAGTTGATTCTCGTCGGCTGTGATCAATTTTGCTTCTTCCCCTTCTTCAGCGTTGTACCAAATTTCATCGGGCAATCCGATGTTGCCATCTATTGACACAAGCTCGCCGAAATTAAGAAACTGATATTCATTCGAGAATAAACCCTTAGTAGACTTGCCAAGGATATCTGCCCACATAAGCAAGTGGCCAAGTACTGCCGGATTACGCTCCAATCTTTTTATGCCCGATAATCGTTCTGCGCCATAGTGGTCGTCCCTATAGCCGTCAAATGTAAAATGGTAAGTTGGCGTTATTTCCAAATACCATTCATTATTGAAGCGAAGAAAGCTGCCTTTGAACGCTGAATGACGGCAGTACGCACGCTGAGTTGCGTCCTTCTTCTTACCATATTGCTTGAACACCTCGCGACTTGTTTGGTTCTGAAGGCTGTGGTATTGAATCTTACGTGTCCTTAGCCTTTTTGTTGCTTTAAAATAATAGTATTTATGCTTATCGCTATTATCGAATCGTAGACCAAAGAGCTTTGTCTTTTCACGCAAACAACAATTAAGTAAACGAACAAAATCTCGTTTTCTATCATCGTCATCTGTTTCTGCCCATTCGCCCGAGGTAAAGCTTTCACAGGTACCTTGGTCACAAATATCTCTGAACGGTGGTTCATCAAGACTATGAAAAGAGATGAGGCGCTTGTTTGTGAGTATCCATTCCGAACCTGCTTTGATTTCTTTTGATTTGAAATATGCCCAAACATCCTTTTTGTCCCTATATTCAGTATCGGCGACGTATATTAGTGGCGCAAAAGAAGCTACTTTAATCAGGTTTGAATAGAGCTTTTCGTGTTTAGGAAGAGGGGCAAAATAGATGCCGGAGTCCTTTGGTAATGCGAGTTGTTTTAGCTGATGGGCTGTGGATACATCAAAACGGTTGCGCTGTTTATCAAAAATAACTTTACGGCTTTTTTGTGCAGTAAGCTCGTTGAAGTATTCTTTAACGGAAATCCAATAGGCCTCATTGTTGTCTGGACGGCATATTATGAGAATAACTGGCGCATTTCCACGAAGCCAATAATCGAGGTCTTTTTGATCGCAGGTATAGGCAAATGAATCATCCGTCTCGGCATGAAAAGACTTAGAAGTGGCTTTTGCCTGTACTCTTATAATAGTATTTGTAGCCTCACCTGTGGCCGGATCACATATCTCAATATCGCCGTCGACTCCTACGTCAAAGATTTGAAGTGGACGCCAGACATACTTCATCTGCAGAACAATCCGCTCAATCAGATTTGCCCCTAATTGGCCTAAAATACTCTGTGGTGACACTTTCTTTGCACTCATATCAATCGAGTCTGAACTCAGCCTTTTACGGTTTGCTGTAACCCTGTTTGAAAAGCTCTCTTACGTAGTCGAATCTTTGCCGCCAACAACCATTAAAATAAAAAGCCGGCAGGCAATTTATGGCCTATTGGGGTCGTGGCCTATTGGGGTCGCTTCTTTATCCTTGTCATATTTGTCAAGCTCAAAGAAGTGGCCCCATTTTTATTTCATCTACGAAAGCGAGCCTAGAACAATGGCCCAAAGCCATACATATTTTCTCTTCATGACTCGAATCTTTTCATATAATATTTGTCTGACAACAACCCCCACAGTTTATCATTAATTTCAGGTTTTAGCTGCCTATAAGGTTCTGGCATGTTGTGAGGAGACTCGAGTAACATTAAAGCTATTTTCTCTATCAATGTATCTGATGTTATTGTCTTGTTGCATATGTAACCAGCCTTACGAATACTGCTTAGAAAGACGGCGGCTTCAAATATGTTAAGTTGTGAATCGTCAGGGGTTCCATCAAACAGATTGTCTGGAATAGTTATGTTTACCGATTCCATGCCCTTAAAGAATTTTACGCACTTATCTCCATAGAGATGGCTGAAGGGGTCTTCGTCCTCAATCGATTTGTTCAAACTCAAGAGGTAAGGGGCTTCAATGGGCACAATATTATTCTCTGACCATTCAAACAAAACAACATTGCTTTGATAATGACGAGTACTCCTGAACTTCACACCACGCACACCTTTCAACCTTGCACAATCCGCTATATATCTTGGCACAAAATACTCGGGTTTCCAGCCCATGGATCGCAGTGTCTCCTTTTCTAAAACGTGCGCATGAATAAGTCCGAAAGCCAACAAGTCCAGATCCGAGGACCGTTCCTGAGAGTCTTGCGAAAGATCTATAATATTGTCAGCTTTAACAACGAACCTTTGAATCCACCCTACTCTTTCATCATCAGTGAGCGTTTCTTTAATAGCACCTTCTGCGCTCTCTGATAAATAAAATACGCGCTGGCCGAAATGATTAAACCTGCCCTCCGATATTTCAACTGTATCCGGATTCGGAGGATACATTTCTGAGGTTTCCTTCAATTTACCGTTCTGTATTCTTCTTGCTCGATACCACAATTTCCCTGTAATAGAGCATACTGGCAATAGTGTTATCTTGTTAAGGATTTCTTTGCCGAGCTTGTGCTGAGACCCAAGATATGGATACTTTTCTAGAAATGTGTAGAATTCATCAAATGTCGTATCATACCGCGCCTCCCATTCATCCCATTTGGCTTTTACTAGCCTTTCCTCGCGAGTTGGCAAGCCGATATCGTACTCCATACTCAAGTCTGTGCCACAGTTGGGACATACCAGAGAGTCCGCTACTTCCTCCCAGTACTCGTCTGGTATCTCCAAATAATGGCCCAGGAAATCACTCATTTCCATCTGCTCACCAAGAACCCACACCCATTCACCCGAATCCCTTGCTTGACAATTTAGGCAGTAGGCTATTTCAGCCTGAGCTTCGTCTATATAATCTTGCAGTTTATCGTCTCGTGTTTTTCTTGGCATTATAATCACGCACCTCAATCTTACATATCAAATATACAGTAATCTTCACCGCGCAATTGACAAGCCCTTAAGATTCTATAGAACTCGACTCCTTCGTCTAATTCCTTCTCATCTTGGCAATCTGGTCAGCAACAAATGTCAAATGATGAGATGTATCGACAGTTATCCACGTCGTGAGGCTACCGCTCTTCTCCTCATGAGATGCACATCTCTTTATGTATGTATCCCCCGGGCTAAATGTTGGCCCCAAAAAATCAGCCATCTTTGACAAGCTGCCAGCTAAATTATGATACTGCTTGAACTTGTCTGGATGAGTCCTAAGACTTTTCCCCTTTACGATTAGCCATTCTTTTTCCACCGTATACCTTATTTTTGCACTGGAACTCACTCGGCTAGAATCAAATTCAACAGTAATAGGATTAACGATACCGTAGTCACCAAAAAGGGGAATGCGTTTTATTGTTTTCGACATTACAGAGAACCACAGCTCTAACTCACATCTCTTTATGCGCTTGATAGAGTTCGGTTTGATACCCATTAGACTTTGCGGGTAAGCAGATGCAGCCAGGGTGACGGTTTTCCAATTCTGAATATTTGGCAGCGAATTTAGTATTTCGGTTGCCTTTTCCACCGCACTGGGTATCGCCGCAGACAGTAAAAATCTGAAATCGATCAATAGATGAAGGTCTTCCTCATTTGACTTGAGCGCAGACCTTAGTTGTGACAAGTCTTCATGCAATTCGTAGACATCATCCATATCATCGCCTAGAATTCGAATACACGCGCCTCTTTGGTCCCTGGCTATTATTTTGGCAATAGCTTCATTATATGGCTCATCACGATCTAGCCCCGTAGTCGGTATGGCGAGTATTGACCGTGATCGCAGATAATCAAAGAGATACGAGACCGGCAAAATTCCCTCTTGAATGCGATCGGTAAGCTTGATATCAAACAAATCGACAAATATTGGTTCGTGAATACCCCAGCAATTAAGTATTCTTGAGACAATCTTTGCAAGATGAACATCTAGTGGTACTGGCTTCATCTTACCTTGTCTAGATGGATATGTCACATCTATGAAAGGCGTTAACTGAAGTCTCGTTTTTCTGGAAAGAGTTCGCAGCGCATCAAACTCGCCTTCTTTGCCTTTAAGTATAGGTATGTAATGTTTATGGTTAAACATTGCACCAGTAAACTCTTATTCTAAAAAAAGTTTTTGAACTTGACCTTGCCCAACGAGGTCATTCAGTATCATGTAATTGTTCGTTTCTCTTCGAATGCGGCCTGCTACAATAGCCGGGTGTATTCTTAATTCTTCAGCTAACTGCTTGATCGCTTCTTGTGTTTGCTGTCGCAGTGCATCACTTCTAACCCAAATCGAACGAGGTATAAAAGTTTCTCGCGTTATCTTATCTGCTTCCTTTTCAACCTGGTCTTCTTCTTGAATTTCTTCTTCGGTGTTATCTACAAAAGCTGTTTCGGAGTTCTTTAGATGTTTCCACACATGGGATAACTCGTGGATTAGTGTATACCAAAAGTTGTCAAGCCGATCAAATCGCAAAGTAAGACCAATAACTGGCCGACCTTCATCTGTCAGCATTGATCCGCCATCAAGTTTCATTTTTTGTAATTGCTTCTCAATAATAAGCACTATTCCATTTTTATCTAAGAATTCTTTTGCCAGTAGTGGGCCTTGTTCAGACCAGCTGAGACGAGCAACTTCTTTTATAAATTCGTTTGATATTTTTTCTGGTTTGTAATTGGTCCCACAACCTTCTTGTTTTGCACGAATTAATACGCGGGCTGTCCAAGCACGCAGCTTGTACGTATCAGGTTCCTGATTTGATCGTTGATGTATTGTTCTACGACAGATAGCAACTTCAGGCACAGACTCTCCTAAAGGGGCTAAAAATGTTTTCATCAATTCTTCCGCGTGGTCTTCGATGTTTCGTATTTTTGTCTTAACCCAGCCCTTTTTAACCATTTCCGAAATTGGAAATTTATTCCAGTCTATCGATTCTAACTTCTCTAATGGCTGCGCTTTTTTAGCATCTTGCAGCAATACTTCGGCTGGAATACCTAAACCATGGTGAAGAGCTCGAGCCATTTGCATTGTAAGAGGTCGTTTGCCTGATAAGACTTCGGATACTTTGCTTTTACTTCCTATAAATGAAACTAAATCTCGCTGAAGTAACCCCTGCTCTTCCATTCGAAAACGTATTGCTTCAATTGGATCGGGCAATTCAAAATGATAATGTTTATTCTCATATACTTCAACAAGTGTTGCCAAAAGAGCCAGGCGATCTGCATCTGGCGTGCCTGGTTGCGGCTTTGTTGCGATAAGGCGCTCAACCTCTGTGAGTGCGGCCCGATATTGGCTCTCAGTTTCGATAACTTTTGGTATCATCATAATCCCTTTATTTATGTCGTTTGGTATATTCAGCATGCGTCCCAATCCACTTTATGGCAATGACGCTGGCGCTGAAATCAATCTGTGTTTTTAAGCGGTAGTTGTTCCCCTTGACATTAAATATTACAATTGCATCTGCAAGGATGCTCGCAGTGCTATATTGTCTTTTAATATCTGAGGGACTCTTCCAGTCCGCAATTTTTATTTCTGCAACCCAGGCATTTATCCACCCACGTGCGTCTGCATGCTCTTCAGTAAATTGCTGCAGTTTCTCTCGACCGACAAGTACCATAGATGTCCTTTGCGAATTCTAAGAAGATGGCCTTTCATGAAAGGTAATATACATTAGTTCCCAAATATAGTCAATATAAATAGTTCATAAATTGGGAACTAAAAAACTGGAAAGAATACAGACATAAAAACTTAGGGCCTGTCTCATATAGCTTAAGGCAGCTCTTTTAATGTAATTTCTCCAAAACCGCCTTTGAGAGCGTTCATACGTTTTCTGCTTTTTATCCCATCAGGTGTCTGATGTTTGTTAAACAAAAAAAAGCCGGCAGAGATAGTCTCTCTGCCGGCTTCGTTGCTTCATTTCCTCGTGAAAGGAATCTTCATTACTTTGCTGCCTTTTAGTACATTCCGCCCATGCCGCCCATGCCGCCCATGCCGCCGGGCATTCCACCGGGCATGCCGCCCTTTTCCTCGGGCATGTCGGTGATCATGACTTCCGTCGTGAGCATGAGGCTCGCCACGGAGGCCGCGTTCTGGAGCGCGGACCGGGTCACCTTGGTCGGGTCGATGATGCCCGCCTGGAGCATGTCCACATACTCTTCCTTCTGCGCGTCGAAGCCGTAGTTCGGCTTGTCCGAGGACTTCACCTTGTCCACGATCACCGAAGGCTCGAGGCCGGCATTGTTCACGATCTGGCGGATCGGCTCTTCAAGCGACTTCTTCACGATGTTCACGCCGATCTGCTCATCGCCGCCGAGCTTCATCTTGTCCAGGATCGGGATGCAGCGGAGCAGCGCAACGCCGCCGCCGGCAACGATGCCCTCTTCCATGGCCGCGCGGGTCGCGTGGAGCGCGTCCTCGACACGGGCCTTCTTCTCTTTCATTTCAGTCTCCGTGGAAGCGCCCACGTTAATGACCGCAACGCCGCCCACGATCTTGGCGAGCCGCTCCTGGAGCTTTTCTTTGTCATAGTCCGAGGTCGTCTCGGCGATCTGCGCCTTGATCATCTTTACACGGCCCTGGATCGCGTCGGTCTTGCCCGAGCCCTCAACGATCGTGGTGTTGTCCTTGTCCACGGTGATCTTTTTTGCCCGTCCGAGGTCCGTGATCTTCACGTTCTCGAGCTTGATGCCGAGGTCTTCGGAAATCACCGAGCCGCCGGTCAGTATCGCGAGGTCTTCGAGCATGGCCTTGCGGCGGTCGCCGAAGCCCGGCGCCTTGATGGCGCAGATCTGGAGCGTGCCCCGGAGCTTGTTCACGACCAGGGTCGCAAGGGCCTCGCCCTCCACGTCCTCGGCAATGATCACCATGGGCGCACCCATCTTTGCGGTCTGCTCAAGGATGGGGAGCAAGTCCTTCATGCTCGAGATCTTCTTCTCGGAAAGGAGAATGAAGGCGTTCTCGAGAACGGCTTCCATCTTCTCGGCGTTGGTGACGAAGTAAGGAGAGATATAGCCGCGGTCGAACTGCATACCCTCGACCACGTCGAGGCTGGTGGTCATGCTCTTGGCCTCTTCAACGGTGATGACGCCGTCCTTGCCGACCTTGTCCACTGCCTCGGCGATCAGATCGCCGATGGTTGCGTCGCTGTTCGCGGAGATGCTGCCGACCTGGGCGATCTCTTTCTTGTCAACAACGAGCTTGGAGCTTTTCTTCAGGTTCTCGATGACCGCTGCAACGGCCTTCTCAATGCCGCGCTTCAGGTCCATCGGGTTCGCGCCGGCGGTCACGTTCTTCATGCCTTCGCGGTAGATGGCCTGGGCCAGCACCGTGGCCGTGGTCGTACCGTCGCCGGCCACGTCCGAGGTCTTGGACGCGACTTCGCGCACGAGTTGGGCGCCCATGTTCTCATAGGGGTCCTTCAGCTCGATTTCCTTTGCCACGGTCACGCCGTCCTTGGTAATGGTCGGTGCGCCGAATTTTTTGTCGATCATCACGTTGCGGCCCTTGGGGCCGAGCGTCGCCTTCACGGCGTCGGTCAGGGCGTTTACGCCCTTCAGGATCGCCGCGCGCGCATCCTGGTCAAACATAAGCTGCTTTGCCATAACATTTCCTCCTTAGGAATTCTTCGGTAGTATTGATTTCATTCTTCAGATGCGGGAGTTCATGGGGAACTTAGCTCAGCACCCCGAGCACGTCTTCTTCTTTCACGATCAGATATTCGACGTTATCGATATTGATCTTGGATCCCGAATAGCGATCGAAGAGGATCTTGTCACCGACCTTCAGGGATTTTACCTCGTCACCCACGGCCTCAACCTTGCCGCTCTGCGGCTTCTCTTTCGCGGAATCGGGAATATAAAGACCTCCTGCTGTCTTCTCCAGTTCAGCGGTATAGCTTACGAATACCCTGTCTTTCAACGGCTTAAATTTGACGCTCATACGTTCGACTCCTTTCTGTGAAGTAATGGTTGTTGGTATATCAGACAATTAGCACTCGTTCATGGCGAGTGCTAATATATTTCCCGGCCGGAAAAAAAGCAAACCCTGAAATAAGGTGTTTATGGCTAAATTTACTAGAATATACTTGTTTTCAGCTAAAAACTATGGATCTCTGCTATTTTTACAAAAAAATAAAAGCAGGACGCATAGTCCTGCTTTTATTGTGTTTTTTATCTATTGCCCTTTGGAGTTCAGGCTGTTTTTTCGGTTTAATCTACTTTGGCTTTTTCCTTTTCATCTTTCTTGGCTGCGACCGGCACGCTCTTAAACACATCCGCGGCAAGGACAGCGGGCTTCAATATTTCGATCGCCTTTTGAATCTGGATATCATCCTTTTCGTCCTTCGGCATGACCTCCATGGTGAAGTCTTCCTCAGAAGCGGGCTTCTCTTTCTTCTGTTCCTCTTTTATCGTTTCGTTCTTCAGATGGCGATCGAGGTCCTTCTCGCGGACAACCATGTGCACCGGCTCGCCATCCTTCGGCTCCTTCACCGTCGGCAGCTTCACCTCGATGTCCGGCGTAATGCCCACGGTCTGGATGGAACGTCCGCTCGGCGTGTAGTACTTGGCCGTCGTAAGACGGATTCCGCCTCCCCCCTCAAGCGGGAATACGGTCTGGACCGATCCTTTGCCGAAGGTTTGTGTCCCGACAATGATTGCGCGCTTTGAATCCTGGAGCGCGCCTGCAACGATCTCCGACGCGCTGGCGCTTCCCGTGTTCACCAGCACGACTATGGGGTATTCCCGCGGCGTTTCCGAACTGGTCGTCAGGAAGTCCTTCCGGTCCGTCTTCTGCCTGCCCTGCAGATAGACGACAAGGCTGTCTTTGGGCAGGAACTTGCCGCTCACGTCCACCGACGCGTCAAGCAGGCCGCCTGGATCGTTCCGGAGGTCAAGAATCAGCTTCTTCATGCCTTTTGCCTCCAGGCCCTTGAGCGCCTTTTCCAGTTCTTCCGTGGTCTGTCCCTGGAACTGGATGATCTTGACGTAGCCGATTACCTCATCGAGCATCTTGGACTTGACGCTGACGACCTTTATGACGTCCCGGACGATCTTGAACTCTTTGGGTTTATCCCATCCTTCCCGATGGATCAGGAGCCGCACCGGCGTGCCCTTGGGGCCGCGCATCTTGTCCACGGCCTGCTCGATCGTCATGTCCTTGGTCCATTCATCGTTTATCTTCAAGATCTTGTCGCCCGCGGCAAGACCGGCCCGGAAGCCCGGAGTGTCCTCGATCGGGGCAATGACCGTGAGCTGCTGGTTCTTGACCCCGATCTGGATGCCGACGCCCATGAACTCGCCCTTGATGTCCATGTTCATCTCCTTGAACGAGCGTTCGTTCATGTATGATGAATGCGGGTCAAGGTTCGAGATCATTCCCTTGATTGCGCCCTGGATAAGTTCCTTCTGGTCCGGGTTCTCGACATAGTTGCGCTTTACGAGCTCGAGCGCCTGGGTAAAGGCCTTCAGCTCTTCATAGGTATCGGGCTTGGCCTGCACCATCTGCTGCCCGATCAGGACTCCCGCCAGCAGGATCACCACCGCGGCAATCAGAAATTTCCTCTTGTTGATCCGAATCATGTCATCATCCTCCACAAGGTTCTGCATAATAATGCTCCTGAAATTATTCCGCAGAGATTAAAATAGTCAGCTATTGTTTCGCGAGCCAGGCAAGCGGGTCCTGGGCCTCCCCGTTCCTGCGTATCTCGAAGTACAATTTTGAGTCCTTCAGACCCCCGGTCAGTCCGATCACCTGGCCTTTGGCGACCCGTTCTCCCTTGCCGAGGTCAAGCCTCGAAAGGTTACCGTAGAGCGTGTAGAAGCCGTTGCCGTGGTCGAGGATTACGAGTTTTCCATACCCCTTGTACCAGTCGGCATACGCCACCTGCCCTCCCTCCACGGCGCGGACCGCCTGTCCGTCGCGGGCCTCGATTTCGATGCCCCTGCGAAATACCATGGTCCCGAACTGCGGATGGCGCTGCATGCCGAACCGGGTGAGCACCGGTCCTTCAAGAGGCCAGGGCAGCCTGCTGTTATTGCTGAACCCGTTTTCCTTGCGACGATTCGCGGGACTATTCGCCTCTTTCGCGGTCCGGCGCCCCTGCTCGTCCTTCTTGATCATGGCCCAGAGGCTGACCGACGATTCCTCGAGCTCACGCAGCGCCTGCTCATTCAGGCTTTTTTCCTGCCGCACTGTCGCAAGAAGCATCGACTTCCGGCGCCTTTTTGTTTCAAGCTCGGACTTTTTGGCCTCGACTGCCTGTCTGCCTCCGAGGATTTCCCCTTTTTTTTTGGCGACCTCGGTTTCCCGCTGCATCAGACGGTCAAGAGCGCTGCCGTAGTCTCTGATGATCTCCCGGTCCCGTTCAGCAATCATGCCCAGGTACTTTACCTGCTTGGCCAAGCTGCCCAGGCTGTCTGATGCGTAGACTGCCGCGTTTCCGCTTCGTCGCATCTTGTACAGCGCCCGGAGCCGCATGCCGTACAAGTTCTTAAGGTTTGCAAGCTCCCGGCTTATCGCGGCGCTGCTCGTCTCGATCTCCTGCAGGGCCCTCTCTGCTTCCCGTAGCCGCTTTTGCTGGTCAAGGAGTTCGTCGCTCCCCGCCTGAATGTCCCGGTCGATTTTAT
>JAXIPA010000119.1:0-16955 GCA_045403145.1 Nitrospirota bacterium
CCCAAAGACGGTTTGTATCCCTCCATGCGGAGGGGTTTGACCCCTGCAAAAAATCCCCACGGCGCTTATTTGAAACTCTTCGCCAACAAGGCGGCAATCCAGGCTGCCAAAGAGGCGGAGCATATGCCGATGCCTCACGGAGCCATTTTGATCATAGAAGACTATGATAAGGACAAGGTGACCCTCAAATCCGTCACCTTCATGTACAAGGTGGCGGGCTACAATCCTTCGGAGGGGGACTGGTACTGGGGCAGTTACGGCCCGGAGGGCCGGGTGATCGATTTCGGGAAAGTGGAGAGTTGCATTGAATGCCACAGGACCCAGTACCGGCACGACTGGCGGTTCACGGGGGCGATGCCTCACCATTGATAAACAGTTATCTAAAAACGGCAGTTGACAAATACTTTTTCAGAATAAACAATTTGGACCTTGGGCTATATATCAACCCAAGGGCCACGATCAAAGGAGAAGGTGCGTATTCCTGAAGTCCGGCTATTTCATCGTGTCCTTCTCCATGGCTTTTCTTCTTGCCTCAGCGGCCCTTTGCTCTTCTTCAAGCCTTCTCAGCTCTTCAGGCGTCTGAGGCGCTCCTCCCACGTTGATCACGCCCATCATGGCCATGTCTTCATGCTCGAGGTTGTGGCAATGGAAGACATACCGCCCTGTGAAGGTCCGGAATTTGATGAATACCTCCGCTTCTTCGTTCGGTTCGAGCCTCACGGTGTCCTTTTTGAACCGTTCCTGAGGGGCTATCTCCCGCCTTGAAAGACTCTGAATCTGCTGTGCTTCGAGGTGAATGTGGATGGGGTGGGCCCATCCGCCGCCCACGTTTTTGAGGATCCAGCGCTCTGCCGTACCGGGCGCCGGATTCGCGTCATCGCGCCCGGGATTGAAGAACAAACCGTTGACAGCCCAATGACCGCCCTTGCGTTCGAATTCAAAGATGCGCGTTCTCACGATTTCATTCCCCTGGATCGGGGTGTGCGGACGCAGAGGCGTTCCCACCTCAACCGTGGCGTCATAATCCACGGGCGGTCCTTTGACCACGAACTTGAGCACGGGGGTGCCCGGTATGGCTATACTGGTCGGCCTCCGTCCGTCATCCTGGACCACGATGTTCTCGAGAAAAACCTCGTCCGGAGCATTACGGAAATCGATGACCACGTCGGCCCGTTCCGCAGGAGTGAGATGGATCGTGTTCGGGCGCGTCCCGTCAAGGGCGAAACTGACAGGGACCACCGCCTCTCCCAGGAGCCAGCTGTCGTTGCCGATTTGAACGAATTTCAGGTTCTCAGACGAGAGCCGGAGCTCCCAGAACCGGGCGTTGGACCCGTTCAGGATGCGGAAGCGGTACTTGCGCCTTTCGACAGTCAGCTTCGGCTGGGCTTTTCCGTTGATCACGAAGACGTCTCCCAGAACTCCATTGAAGTTGTCGGCGTCAGGATCAAAGAGCAATGACCCATCTCGCGCAAACACCCTGTCCTGCAATACGATAGGGATGTCGAACTTTTCGGAGGGAAGAACGCCCCTGGCAATGAGGTCCTGCTCGAGCTCGTCAAAAAGAAGATAGAACCCCGCGAGGCCCATGTAGACATTTTGTCCCGTAATTCCCAGATCGACCTCAGGCAGGTGCGCATGGTCGTGATACCACTGGGTGGACGAAAAATCCGCCATGTCCTGCAGGCCGGTCCCCGGTTCCACCGGGGCGATGTTCGGATAACAGAAGTCCCTGAATTCGCCCGGCAGGATGAGCCGCTCGGGGTTCACGGATGCGGAGCCGTCCGACAAAGCCGCGACGTGGGCGCCATGGTTGTGCACGATGGCAGTCACGTCCAGGTCATTGTAAAAGCGGACGATTGCAGGCTCATTATGGAAGGCCTTGAACGTGGGGCCGGGGTATTGCCCGTCATAGCCCCAGATGATCGTCTTGACTCCCGGAAGGATCTCCACGGTCGCTTCGCGGATGACAACCTCATAGAATTTGGAATCCTTTAACATCACTCCTCCTGGAAGATCAAAGCCGCATTGCGCCGCGAACGGCGCTACAGGCTGGACTACCGGGGGAATGGGAAGATCCTCTGTAAACGGAGTAAAGGTAAACGGCGTCATGAACTCTGTCCTCTGGCCACCCGACTCATTTTTTGCTGCAGCCGATGTCCCGGGAAACATCAAAACCATCAAACCTCCCAGAAGGAGGAATACATACCAGTGAAATTTTTGCCTGTTCATCTTTCCCCTCCTTTCGAGGGTTATTGGTAATAGCAGCCTCCTCTCCACTCACAAAAAAATTGCCTTCTGCTGCATACGCATCGGAGGTTATGTGCGCTGCAGGAGCATGCAGTTCTTTCTATTTAAATATAACACCGGTTGCATGTCTCAGCAACTTTATGAATGGCCTGTGACGAGAACGTAGTGCTTTAGTTACTAAAGAATGAAAAGCTTCTCAAAACGGCAAGAATATTTTGCCACAGAGGACACAGAGGTCACAGAGAAAGGGTCAAAAGTAGTGAATAACTTGATTCTATTTTTCGTTTCCCTCTGTGTTCTCTGTGATCTCTGTGGCAGAAAAAAAGCTTTTACGGCTTGTCCGGGTTAGGATATGAAAGTCACCAGTCAACGGTAATCAGGGCGCAAAAAATGGGCACCGGAGGCATGGCGTGCAGTTCGGTGATCATCACTTCCGTAGTAAGCATGTGGCGCCACGGAGGCCGTGTTTTAGTGGAAAAAACTGCGATAGGGGATGCAGGCAGGCTGTGATTGTATGGCAACTTCATCGCAGTCGACTCACCGCCTCTGCTATAATCTAACGAAGGAACGATTTTCAGACTGTGGGTCATCCCACCAGCACTATTATCCGAGGCGGCTTATGCGGACACGAAAGTTGGGGAATTCCGATCTTTCAATTACTCCCGTCGGGTACGGAGCCTGGGCCATCGGGGGCGCGGGGTGGGAATACGGCTGGGGAGCGCAGAACGACGAGGACTCGGTTGCCGCGATCCTGAAGGCCCTTGAACTGGGCGTGAACTGGATCGATACGGCCGCGGTCTACGGTCTCGGCCATTCCGAAGAGGTTGTGGCGCGGGCGCTCGCGGACTGGCCGGGTCCCCGGCCCTCCGTCTTTACCAAATGCGGACTTCTCTGGGACGCACAGGGAAGGGTCCGCCGCGTGCACTCCGCGGACTCGATACGCCGTGAATGCGAAGAAAGCCTGCGCCGGCTCAAGGTCGATTCCATTGACCTTTATCAAATCCACTGGCCGCCGGAGAATAGCGGCCCCGAGCTTGAAGAGGGGTGGGATGCCATGGCCGCTTTGCAGCGGGAAGGGAAGGCGCGCTGGATCGGCGTGTCGAACTTCAATATGGCACAGATGGAGCGCGCCCGGGCCATCGCTCCCGTTACCTCGCTCCAGCCTCCGTATTCGCTCATCAGGCGCGATATCGAATCCGAGGTCCTTCCTTTTTGCCAACGGGCGGGGATCGGCGTGATCGTGTACGCGCCGATGTCGTCGGGACTTCTCACCGGCGCCATGACGCGGGAGCGCGCCACGAGCCTTCCGGCAGACGATTGGCGAAGCCGCAGCCCCGAGTTTAACGAGCCCAACCTCTCCCGGAACCTCGCCCTGGTCGAGCGGCTCCGGGCCGTGGGCAAACGACATGGCCGCTCGCCCGGAGAAGTTGCCATCGCCTGGACGCTCAGGCACCCGGCAGTGACCGGCGCCATCGTAGGCGCGCGGAGCGCGGCCCAGGCGGAAGGTGTGATGCGGGCAGGCGCATTCACCCTGAGTGCAGAGGATATCGCCGAGATCGAGGGCGGGTTAAAATAATTGCCGTTGATGGGACATAAGGACTTGGGGGTTGTTTCTAAATTTTGAGATAGAAGAGTTTGCACGGTATCACATCGATGATTGAGATGGAGAAGTAGAATACAGAGAAATAGGGGTAGGTCATGTTGTTGTATGTTTACCAAGTTACCAATTTGCCGCTTGTCATTTTGTGTTGATTATGTTATTCCATGTCATGCAGACGTAATTGCTGGAGGTGCATAATGCTCCTCCGAACATATCTCCGAGGCCATTCAGGAGCGTAGTCTGGCCAGACGGGTGGGCTGCATGACCAAAGTGATCGACAAGCCATCGAGAAACCATGACAGGGCGCATCGCCGGAAGGGTGTAAACAACGCGTGTCCGCCCGCCGTGGGAAACGTCGAACCTTGTCAGATATTGATCGTTGACGACGATACCGCTCTTCTCGATCGGTATGTCGAGAGTCTTTCCGACGCCTATCGAGTCGTTACGGTCCAGACCGGCCGGGTTGCGATCGAGCGGGTAAAACGGCGCAGCGACGTCGATCTCGCAGTCATTGAATACCGGCTGTCCGACATGTCCGGCATCGACGTCATGAAAGAGATCAAGGACGTTGAGCCCTCCGTTCTCGTTCTCATTGCCACGGCATACGGCGACGAGGAGGTGGCGGTCGAGGCATTCAGGAACGGCGCCCGCGATTACCTCAAGAAGCCCTTCAGCATATCCGAGCTTTCCACGAAGATCGACTTCTATCTCGCTCTCAGGCACGCGGATAAACAGCGCAGAAAGAACATCCTTCCCGGATCCGATACGCCGGCCCGGCCGGGAACGCCATCTGCCGGCGTCACCCTCAGCCAGTACCATAAGATCCAGCATGCCGTTCGTTTTATCAACGACAACTACCGAACCGATATCAGCCACGACGCCGTTGCCTGGAAGGCCGGAATGTCCCCAGCCCACTTTTCGAGAATATTCAAGAAGGTGATGGGCTTGTCCTATCAGGATTATCTCAATAGCCGCAAAATCATGAAGGCCAAGCACCTTCTCCGCACCAGCGCCCAGAGCGTAACCGAAATCGCCGTCTCCCTCGGTTTTGCCGACCCAACCGGCTTCGGCAGAATTTTCAAGAAACTGACCAGCCAGACGCCTTCCGCTTTCAGAAGCCTGCCCCAGAAGTAATTTTCGCCAAAAAAGCATAAAAAGCTGAGTGCATGTCATAAAAAGCCGAGACAGGAGCGATCGATCTCTGCTACTGTTACCCCACTGCGGACGTTCCCGATCACGGTAGTGCGGGCAGCAGGACCCTGCCGGGTCGTCACGGCCCGGAGTTGCCGGGTTGCGATCGAACGGGTGAAGCGACGCACCAATACTGATCTCACGGTCGTAGAATACCGGCTGCCCGACATGTCGGCGTCGATGTCATGAAAGAAATCGAGGACGTTGCGTCATGAAAGAAATCAAAGATGTTGCGCCATCCGTTCTCGTTCTCATCGTTACGGCACACGGCGAAGAGGAGGTGGCGGTCGAGGCATTCAGGAGCGACGCCCGCAATTATCTTAAGAAGCCCTACAGAAAGAACATTCTTCCCGGGTCCGCGACGCCGGCCCGACCGGGAATGCCACCTTCCACCGTCACCCTCAGCCAGTATCATAAGATCCAGCAGGCCGTGCGTTATATCAACGATAACTACCGGACCGATATCCGCCTCGACGCCGTTGCCGGGGAGGCCGGCATGTCTCCGTCCCACTTTTCGAGAATATTCAGAAAGACGATGGGCTTGTCCTATCAAGATTATCTCAATAGCCGAAGAATCACGAAGGCCAAGAACCTTCTCCGCACCAGCTCCCGGAGCGTAAGCGAAATCGCCGTCTCCCTTGGTTTTGCCGATTCAACCGGCTTCGGCAGAATTTTCAAGAAGCTGTCCGGACAGACGCCCTCCGCATACAGGAGTCTGTCCAGAAAGTGATTTTTTTACGAATAAAAGCATAAAAAGCCGAGGGCATGTCATAAAAAGCCGAGACAGGAGCGATTGATCTCTGCTAAGGTTATCCCGCAAACGCAGCAACAGCCGCAGTCCTGCCTGCGGATCACAGACCATGAGAAAGGAGGAAAAGCTCCGGATGTGTTCGAACCGAAAAGCCTGGAAGTGGAGAAGTTTCCTTACGACCCTGACGGCACGCGGCTCCAGGCTTGGGTTCCCGCTGCTGCTCCTCCTCGGCCTGGTGCTGGGCGCGGCTTACTCCGCGCAGGCGGGAACTGATTTTTGCAGCAGCTACCCCCTCGTGAATGGTTCCCACGTAATCGACGGTAATGATCCCACGCTTACTCCTTTTACTCTTCCTTCCTCGATCGGGATCGACGCTAATTGCACGTTCCAGAACTTTCCGCAGTCTGTCAAATGGCCTGATGGGTTGACCTCCACCCTCAATTTCAAATCTGATGGGTTCTTGGCGATTTTTAATAATGTTTACTACAGCGGCAATATGGCATGCGCCGTTACTACCACCAAGATCTGGTTTGTTAACCCCGGCGCGATATATGCCCCCAATAACAGCTGTCAGGGTCTTTTCATACCCGTAGAGAGCATCGCCAAACAGTCCCCCGCAGCCACGGCCAGTGTCGGCGTACCCTTCACCTACACGCTCACGCTCCCGGTCATGTATGACCCGACCACGGGCACGTGGTACAACAATCCGTCACCCAACTACCTGGGCAACATCAGAGTCACCGACAATCTCACCGCGGCCGCCACGGGCGCGGAAATGACTCTTGTCGGCATCAATGCCTACGTCAAGGGCGGCGCCCCTGTGCCGGTAACCAACATTGGTGACAGCAAACACCTCGACTTCACGCTTCCCGATATCCCAGCCGGGTCTCAGATCGTTGTCGAGCTGACGGTCGTCCTCGACAACACGCCGACAAATGCGGCAAGAAAGAAGTTCATCAATACTGCGACCTGGGAGTTCTCGAGGCTTATAGACGGGACGCTGTATTCCCCCCTCCCGGGCCAGTCGGGCGTTTCGTTGCCGATGGAAATCGCCGAGCCCGATCTCGTGCTCACAAAGACGAGCTCGATGTCGAACCTGAATGTAGGGACCCAGGCGCCCTACACCATCAATGTCCAGAACTCCGGCGGCAGCGATGCGTGGAACGCCACGATCATTGACAATCTTCCCGCCGGCATGTGCGCTTATGATCCCCGGGCCACGATCACTGCTCAGATCTTTGCGGCGGACGGCGTCACCCCCGTCTCCGGTCCGCTGGTCAACGGCGCCGACTTCTCGGTCACCTGGAACGGCGGGACCGCGGCTCCGTGCCAGCTCAGTTTGCAAATGCTGACGGCCGCGGCCAGGATCGGGCCCAATCAGCGCTTGATCATCAACTATCAAGCCATGCTCGACGCAGGTATCTCGTCCGGAACGTTTACCAACGTTGCCGGCGCCACCCAATGGTTCAGTGCCGCAAGCAGCTCTACGGGCCGCCGCGAATACGACAGGACGCTCACCGACGGCACACCGGGGGTACTCGATTTCCAGGACGCTTACACCATTACGGCAACGGTGGCAGGCTATTACTTTTTGAAGTCGGTCCAGGACCTGACCACCGGCGCGAACCCGGCCCTCGCGGCCTTTCCGGGCGACAGGCTGCGCTACACGCTGCAACTCCAGAACTTCAACATCCCCGCCCTCAATGCCATCACGATCAGCGATGACCTGGGCGCCCTGAACTCCTCGGCGGTCTTCGTTCCGGGCTCTCTCTCTCTCGTTGCCGGCAGCACCTTCCCTCCGACCGCCACGATAACGGTCACTCCCAACGGCGGCACGAATGGCCAAGGCCTCATTACGATCACCAATCTGAGTCTCCCTTCCAACACCCAGTACCAGATCCAGTTCGATATCACCCTGGCCTCGGGACTCACAAACGGCGCCAGCGCCGTCAATCAGGCGAGCATCTCCGGCAACACTTCGAGCGGCAGCGTTTCCGGCGTCAGTGATGCCCCATACATCAACGGCCCGGCACTGCTCGGTACGGCGTCGGATCGCACCACGGTGACGATCCAGGCGCCGGTCGCGCTGTCAAAGACGAATACCCAGAGCACTGCGACGATCGGCCAGCAGTTCAGTTACCTCATCGCGGTGCCCGCGGTCCCGGCCAACGTGCCGCTGTACGACGTGCGGATCCTGGACAATCTCCCGGCCAACGTGAGCTTTGTGAGCGCACAGGCCGTCTCCGGCGGCACGTGGAACCTGAGCAATACCGGCACTGCCATCAGTCTCGTGATCCAAGATCTCACCACCGGTATCGATATACCCGCCGGCGGCCAGGCGGTCATCAGGGTTACGGTAGCCTTGCAGAATATTGCCGCCAACACCAGTGGCGTGTTGTTCTCAAACAGCGCGTCGTACACCTACGACAAGGTAAACGGCTATAGCTCGACGCAAGCGGCCGGTGGTACAGGCGGCGCTTCCAGCATGACGGTGGTCGAGCCGAACCTGACCGCCACGAAGTCGGTGATCTATGCCTCACCATCGGGCCAAGCGATAACCGTTCCTGCAAAGGTAGGTGACGTGCTCCAATATACGATCACTATTCCCAACAATGGTAACTCCGATGCGTATGATGCCGACATCATCGACACCTTGCCGCCGAACGTACAACTCTACAATGTCCTCCCGATCAGCGGTATCCCTGCCGTCGGGTTTAAAGCGTCTCCAGCCACGTCAGCCACGGCACCCGCTCTGCCCCCGGGGACCATCGCTTGGGGCAGCACGTATAACAATGACGGCAGTCTGGACATCCCCGTTGGCCAATCGCTCGTGCTGACCTATCAAGTGCAGGTGATGTCGGTCAACGGCGCACCGCTCACCAACACCGCCTGGGCTGCTTGGAACTCGCGTGACGGTGGAATCTCCGGCGAGCGCACCGGCGCCGGTTGCCCGACCAATGTCACCTCACCGAACAATTATTGCACCGCTCCGGCCTCTGCCACCCCGGTCCCAACGCTCGATCCAACCACCATCACCAAATCGGTAGTGTCCGATTCCTGGAATACCGGACTCAGCACCGGCAGCGACAAAATTCTGCGCGTCGGTGACACGGTCATTTACCAACTTGCTCTGAGCCTGCGCCCAGGGCTGCTCCAGAGTGTAGTGGTCACCGATCAACTGCCCGCGGGCCTTGCTTTCGACGGCGTGGTGAGCGTCAATGGAGACGCTACGTCGCCATACTCTTCCTCCGGAGCATTCAGCTACACCGACATCTCTGCGGCCAACGTTCCTACGGTAGGCCAGATCGGCACGCTCACCTGGACGCTGGGCAACATCACCAACAACAGTCCCACGAACAGCACCTTCGTCATCCAATACCGCGCACGCGTGGCAACAAACACACTGGCACAGCAGTCCACCACGGGTTTGAACAACAATGTCACGCTTTCTTACACCGGCAGCGCTCTCCTCAACAGCAGTTCCGCCATCACGATCTGGCAGCCGGTCATGGGCACGCCGACGAAGATCGATCGTGCCGGTCGCGCCAGCCCGGCACAGGTCAATGTCACGAGCGATACCATGCAGTTCCGCCTGGGGTCGTGTAATAACGGAACCGCGCCGGCTTACAGCGTCAAGTTCACCGACCTGCTGGCGAGCCAGTTGAACCAGACAACGATCACCCCGCCCGCCGTGACTGTCGGAGGCACGCTCCTCACTGCCGGGACCGATTACACCTATACACCGCCTGCGGTGCGCGGCGGTACTATGATTTTCGTGCTGAGCACGCCGGTCAATCCGGGTCAATGCGTCACTATCGATTACAACATCGGTTTCTATACCGATTTCGGCGCCAACCAGACATGGAATAACAGCGCCACGCTCGCCGAGTACTGGTCACTGCCGCTTCAGTCGGGACAAAAGTACGGTGCGCTTGGTCCGGCAATCTTCACGATGACCAACAGCGCCACAATAACCCAGCCTTCCAAGACGCTCTTCTCACCGGCGGGCGGCGAAGCGACGATCGGCGATGCAGTGGTCTATCGCATAACCGTGCCGACGACGATCATTAATGCCGCGCTTTATGACGTGACGGTGACCGATACTCTCAACAGTGCGCTGGTGTACATCAGCGCGACTGATGTGAGCGGCAATAATTTCACCCTGAGCGACAGCAGCGTTGCACCCGGCCAGGTGAATCTCACCCTGGCGCAGATCCCGGCAGGGAAACAGGCGATCATAGAGGTGCACGCCCGCGTCGCAAATAACAGCGCAGCGAATGCCGGGGTGAGTTTCCTCAATAGTGCCTCCTATACGTACGCCGACACTGCGGGCGGCGCGAGAAAGAACGGCGGCACCGCCACCACTGCCCAGCCGCTGCTAATCATCGAGCCGATTGTGACGCTCGCCAAGAGCGTGAGTAACCAGACGAATCCCGGCGTTGCACCAACCGTCGGCGACATCCTGCGCTATACGCTCGTGTTTCAAGCGGCGGGCGGATCCGGCAGCAACAGCTACTCCAGCGCATTTGACCTGAGCATTGCCGAAACGCTCTCGCTTGGCCTTGCCTACAACGGCAACGTCACTGTCACCGGCGCCGGCAATACCGTCTCGACGCCGATCATTACGGGCGATGGTATGACCACTTCGCAGTCACTCAGCTGGGGACCGGCCGGCTCCAACATAGATATTCCTGAAGGGGGCACGGTCACGGTCACTTACGATGCGAAGGTCCTGCTCAACGTACAGTCCGGACAGACACTCGCGGCCAGTTCCTCGGCCCAATGGACCGGTCAGAATGGGGTCAGCAACGATGAACGCACGGGCAGTGGCACACCGGCGGTCAATGACTATTTCCTCGGCCCGATATCTGCCAGCATTATCACGAAGTTGCCGGTGCTGACCTTCACCAAAACCGTGACCGCCTATGATGCGATCACACGTCAGCCAGTTGCCAACGCCAAACCCGGTGACACGCTGAAGTACACCTTGACGATCCAGAACGGCGGTACGGTGGGCGCGACGAACTTCTCGCTCACGGACGAGCTGGACAAGCTCAATTCGCCCGCCCTGTTCGTGCCCGGCAGCCTGACGCTCGTTACCGCTCCCGCCGGAACCAACACCACCACATTGATCTCGGCCACTGGCGGCGCCAAGGGCACGGGTCTATTGAGTATCGGTAACCTGAATATCGGCCCGATGGGCGGCGGCAACGACAAACTGGTCATTGAGTTCCAGGCCAAGCTCGTGCCGGTGATCACCAGCGGCTCCGTCGTGCTGAATCAGGCACAAATTGGCTCGTCCACCTTGCCGACGCAACTGAGCGATGATCCGTCCCTCCCCGGGATCACCGATCCGACGCGTATCGTGATCTCTTCAGCGCCGGCCTTCCGTGTCCAAAAGACGGCGCAGGACGTTACTTCCGGCACCCCCGTTGTCATGGCGGGCGATACGGTGCGTTACACCATCACGGTGAAGAACATTGGCTCCGAGAATGCAGTGGGGGTGACGCTGCGCGATCAGATCCCGGGTAACACCAGCTATGTGGCCAACAGCACGAGGCTCAATGGCATTGTGGTGGCCGATCCCGGCGCCGGTGTCAGTGCACTGCAAAACGGCATGGCGGTCAACTCGCCCGCGGACCTGACGGCGGGTGCCATGCGCGCGGACGCGAGTGCGACCACAACTAATGTGGCCACGATCACGTTTGACGTGCGCATCAGCACCAACGTTGTTAACGGAACCATCATTTCCAACCAGGGATTTGTAAATGGTTCCGGCGCGGGCAGTGGACCCTTCCCCGAGCAACCGTCCGACAACCCGGCGACCCCTGTGCTGAGCGATCCGACGATGGTCATCGTGGGCAATCTGCCATTGGTTTCCGCGCTGAAGACCGTCCAGCTCGTCGCGGACAACAATAATAACGGCAACGTCGATCCGGGCGATGTGCTCCAGTACACCATCACCCTGACCAATTCGGGGGCGACCCCGGCGACGGGCGTGGTGCTCACGGACGCCGTTCCCGCCAATACCACTTACGTAGCCAATTCAATGGTGATGAACGGCGCGGCAGTGGCGGATACCAGCACCGGCGTATCGCCCCTCATCAACGGCATCGGCGTCGCTTCCTCCGGCCAAACCCTGCCGTCTCCCCCGTCGAGCGGCGGCACCCTGGCGGCAGGCGGCACGGGCATCGTGACCTTCAAAGTACAGGTCAACGCGGGCGTGCCCTCGGGAACGATCATCAGCAACCAGGGCAGTGTGGCGAACGCGCAATTGCCGACGCTGCTGACTGACTCCGATGGCAACCCGACCAATGGTTCCCAGCCGACCGTTGTCACGGTAGGCAACGCGCAACAGCTCATGATCACCAAGCAAGTCGTTGTCGTCGGCGGCGGGACCGCCGAAGTCGGCGCCGAGCTCGAATACGTAGTAAGCGTGACCAATATCGGCACAGTTGCGGCGACCAGCGTGCTGATCACCGATGTCCTGCCCGGCCAACTCTCTTATGTTACCGGATCGGCGGTGCTGAATAGTTCGAGCGCCGGGATCACGGTCGCAGGTCCTGTCATCACGGCGGATTATTCGTCGGTCTATGGCAATCTGCCCGCGAATGGGACAGTAGTTTTGCGGTTCCATACCAAGATTTCGTCGGGCGCGATCGGCACGACGCTGACCAATACGGCACAGGTAACGTGGAATACGCCGAGCCAGAATGCCTCGGGCAGCACCTCCGTGGACATCGGCGGCACTCCCGGCAGCACAATGCTGAACGGCCTTGTCTGGCATGACGCAAATTTCAACAAAATATGCGACAGCAATGAGCGAGACCTGACCGGATGGACGGTCGAGGTCTGGCGGAACAGCCAGCTGCTGGGGAGCATGCCTACTGACACCAACGGCGCGTACGGTTTCAGAGGCCTCGCACCCACGACGACCGCTGCCGATCAGTACGAAGTCCGCTTCAGCGCGCCCGGCGCTACCGCAAGCACGGCGCTCTTGGGCCTCGCCGATTCGGCGTTCACCAATGGACTGCAACGGATCTCCGGTATCACGGCGGTTTCGGGCAGCAATCTCCAGAACCTGAATCTACCGATCGATCCGAGTGGCGTTATTTACGATTCGATCCGGCGCACGCCGATTGCCGGCGCCACCGTAACCATGGTGCGGGCATCGACGAACAGTGCGCTTCCGGCGAGCTGTTTCGCTGATCCGGCGCAGCAGAACCAGGTGACGCTCGCGTCGGGCTACTACAAGTTCGATCTGAATTTCAGCGACCCATCCTGCCCGACGGGGGCTGACTACCTCATTCGTGTCATACCTCCGGCGAATGGGTACCGCCCTATGCCTTCCGGCATTATTGCGCCTGCGACGAATGACGCAACCGCGGCGTTCTCAGTCCCGGGATGCCCCGGCACCGCTGACGATGCCATTCCGGCGACGACGTCTTTCTGCGAAGCGCAGCCGTCTGAGTTCGCCCCGGCGACGAGCGTTCCGGCGGGTTCAGTGGGCACGAAATACTACCTGCACTTCATGCTGAGCAACTCCGCCGCGGGCGGTATCGAGCTTTTCAATAATCACATTCCCGTAGACCCTCCGCTGAACACCGCGGTCACGATTACGAAGACAGCGCTGTTGCTCAATGTGTCGCGCGGACAAATGGTGCCGTATGTGATCACGGTCAAGAACACTCTGGGCGCAACTCTGTCGAATCTGAGCGTCGTGGATCGATTCCCGCCCGGCTTCAAATATGTCGCGGGTTCCGCCCGATTCGACGGAAACCCGCTCGAGCCCGTGAAAACCACGAGCGAGCTGCGCTGGGAGAATCTCCAGCTCGCGGACGGCAATCACATAATCAAACTGCTGCTCGTCGTGGGCGCGGGCGTGAAGGAAGGCAACTACGACAACAACGCGCAGGTACTGAGCAGCACTACGGGCGAAGCCATGACCACCGTGGCGACGGCGAGAGTGCGCATCGTTCCCGATCCCACCTTCGATTGCACGGACATCATCGGCAAGGTGTTCGATGATGCCAACGCCAACGGCTACCCGGATCAGGACGAAACAGGCCTCGGCGGGGTGCGGATCGTGAGCGCACGGGGTCTCATTGCGACGACGGACAAGTACGGTCGTTTCCACATCACCTGCGCTGCGGTCCCCAATGAGGAGCGGGGCAGCAACTTTATCTTGAAGGTCGACGACCGCACGCTGCCGACGGGTTATCGCATCACCACCGAGAACCCACTCGTGCACCGCCTGACGCGCGGTAAGGCGATAAAATTCAACTTCGGCGCGACTCTGCACCGCGTTGTGCGCCTGGACGTTGCGGATGGCGTGTTTGAGCCGGGGTCCACCGAGATGCGGACGCAATGGAAACCGAGAATCGAGATGTTACTCGGCGAATTGCGCAAAGCGCCGGCCATTCTCCGGATTTCGTACCTTGCGGATGTGGAGGATCAGGCAGTCGTGAAAGCGCGCACTGAGGCGGTCAAGCGTGAAATCGCGGACCGATGGGAGCAAGGAAACTACCAATTGACGATCGAAACCGAAATCTTCTGGCGGCGTGGCGGGCCTCCCGACAAATGAGAATAATTCTTACCGCGAAGTCGCGAAGGACGCAAAGGAAACCGTTTTTGAATTTAAAGCCAGAATCTTTTGCTTTACTTCGCGACCTTAGCGCCTTCGCGGTTCCAAGGTTTTGGTTCCGGCTTAGCCTGGTTAAGGGAAACCTATCGGAATGTTAAAACGTATTTCACTCATAGTCGTGACCTGTCTCGTTTCCGCCGTGTCGATGGCGGAAACGAACACGGCCGTTGTTTCGGCCCCGCCGGTGGCTGCGGAAACGGGCGTGATGCAGGCGCCCGCTCTCGGCCAGGCGGTCGAGAAACACGCGGGAACCGATGAGCCGCGCACCTTATGGATGCGCGACGGGGACGCGGACGGCAAGCAGGGCGACAAAGTCGAAGTGAAGAAGGTCCTGGAGAAGGCGGCCAAGACAATCAAATTGCAGAACCTCGTCCCGCCGATTCACTTTGCATCGGGAGAAGCGGAGATTCCCGAAGGCTATGTCCAGCGTCTGCGTGACGTGCTCGACAGCATGAAAGGACGCAACAACGTCCGGTTGCATTTCGTGGGGCACTCGGACAACGCGCAGCTATTCAGAGAAGTGAAGCAAAAGTACGGCGACAATCTTACGTTATCGCGAGAGCGCGCGGGAATCACCGCCGAGTATTTCCAGAAGGCCCTCCATCTTCCAGCCGAATCGATTACTTACGAGGGATTGGGCGAATCCCAGCCAATAGCGGGCAACGCCACGGAGCAAGGCAAGGCGCTCAATCGGCGGGTCGAAGTCGAGGTCTGGTATGACGAGATCACCGATAAGCTCGTGGACAAAGAGGTGGTCGTTCCCGAGCAGATGAATCGCGTAAAGGTGTGCCGCGTAGAGACGGTGTGTAAGTTGCGCTACAAAGAGGGGCACTCAAAGCGCGCCCGCATCAAAAATCTCATCGAGCCGCTTCACTTCGACGATGACACGGCCACAGTCCCCGAGGATTTCGTCCAAAAGATGCGGCAGGCGTTCGCCAACCTGGGGACAAAGCAGCACCTCGTCGTCAAATTCACCGGATACACCGACAACCTGCCTCTTGCCGGGCGGACCGAGCGCATTTACGGCAGCGCAGCGTCGTTGTCGAAGGCGCGGGCGCGACGGGCGGCGCTGGCCATACAGGATGCGCTGAAACTCCCGACGTCGGGAATCGGCGTGGACGGCAAGGGCGCGGCCAATCCTATAGCCTCGAACGACACCGAGAAGGGCAGGGCGCTCAATCGGCGCATCGAAGTCGAATTCTGGTATGACGACGCTCTGCAGGAGCTGTCGGACGAGCCTCAGCTGTGCCCGGAAGCCGTAGGTACGGAAACCGTGACTCGCGTCTACGATTCGCCGTCCGGCAGCGTCAAGCCGATCCTGTTTGAGGGGGGAAAGCCGGTCGTTACGCCGGAACAGCTGGAGCGCCTGCTCAGCAGCATGGACGAGATTCGCGACAAAGCGAAGGTGCGACTCCGCTTCATCGGCTATACCAACGACGAGCGCCTCGAGCGCCGCACCGCGATGGTGTACCAGGACGATATCGGTCTTTCGACCGCCCGTGCCCGGCGCGCCATGAATGCCGTCGAAGAGCAGTCGGGTCTCACGGTTGAGCAGGTGGAGTTCGAGGGACGCGGTTATGTGCAATCGGATGACGTGGTCAATACGGGCTTTGTCGAGTCCGATACTGCGCGCGTCGAAGTGCAGGTCGTGTATGACGAGCTGCTGGCGCTTGATGAGACCGAGGGACTGGATATCACTCGCTTCACGCGAGAGGTCTTTCCTAAGGATCCCCTTGCGCTGAACCTTATGCGCATCACCGTCGACGGCAAGCCGATAGACGATCCGGGCAAGAGCATCGCCGATATCGAGCGGTGTACCGATGTGGCCCTGGACAAGGCGAATGTGCAGTTCAAATTCGACAATCTGGAGCTGAAACCCCGGCTGAATGCGACGGCCTGGCCGAATTCCATTCGTTATCAAGACGATCCGAATACCGAATACCCTGAAAACCTTATGCAATTCCGCACGTACACGAACTACACCGGATTTATTAAGAAATCGGAAATTCGCATCTTCGATGCAGAGGAGTCGGTGAACGGCACACCCCTTGCGGTCATCGAGGTCAACAAGGATGGCTGCGCAGAGTGGCAGCCGGCCTTCCCGGAATCCAAGGCCCCGGGGCGTGAATTGAAATATGTGCTTCGCGTTTATGACGTTGATAATCATTTCGACGAGACAAAACCGCTGCCGGTCTGGATCGTCGACAGGCAGCCTGCGGATATTCAGGATCACGACGGAGAAAAGGAGTTGCTGGTCGGTTACGGCGAGAATCACCTCGCAACGGACAATATTCCGAAGAAAGGCGGGACGATCAAGGTCACCGGCAGCGCGGTCCCGGCTGATCATTCGGTGTTCGTGGCCGGCCGCGCTGTGCCGGTCGGGAAGGAAGGCAAGTTTGTCACCGAAGAAATTTTGCCGCCGGGCACGCACACCGTCGAGGTGGCGATACTCGATAAAGCGGGTAACGGCGACCTGTTCCTGCGCGATCTCGATCTTAAAAAGAACGACTGGTTTTACGTCG
>JAXIPA010000132.1:0-1965 GCA_045403145.1 Nitrospirota bacterium
TAGCTCCGCGAGGGATATAAATTCGGAGAACAGCCTGTTGATTGTTTCGACCTTCGTCCGAAGGGCGGGCTCGTTCGGCGGTGATAAAAATATGCCATGCTCGGTTTCTCCACCAGACAAGATAGCTCTCGACAGCCTTGCCGCCTCGGCAAGGTTCAGTTGAGCTCTTTCCAGGTTTATCCGCTCCTTATCGGTAGTATACTCTTCAAGCCAGAGATGCGCAGTCGCGGCATGTATCTGGAAATCCATGAGTGCATTTGTAAGAGCCTGGCTCGCATGCTGCCTTTCGTTGATCGACTTCATCCCTGCGAGCATGGCGAGAGAGATAACGCCTAACAGAAAGACCGCTGCCGGAATTAAATACCATTTTCCCCGGGCGCTCTGGCCGGATTTGAGGTCCGTGTCCCCGTTGTCTCCTTTATTCATCGCAGGCTTGCTAAACACTATGTTGCGTCCCCCTGCGCGGCGTTAAATAATACTTCCTTCCCAATTTCATTATATGTGCAATAGAAATGCCACTGATTTAACAATGATAATTCGGCCTGAAATCAACAAATTACTGCAAAGCACCTGCTGACTCCGAGGGCTGAGTATTCATTTTCAATGGTCTATTTTGAGCTACATGTTCATTAGAATTAATGATTTCAGGTCGCGGGGCATCGTCAATATTTCGCGGCTTTTCCCGGTGATGGAAGGACTTTTTGTTGCGGCTGTGCGACTACGCACGCAGACGCGCCTGTTCGGGTCAGAAATAAGGGATGGCCTAAATGTACCTTTTGTTGATGGCATATTTTACGAGGTCGGCGGTTCTTCCGAGATGCAGTTTTACCATGATGTTGGCGCGATACTTTTCCACGGTGCGGTCGCTGATGCCGAGAAGCTCGGCGACACCTCTTGATGTTTTTCCTTCCGCGATCAGCTTTAACACCTCTCGTTCACGGGTCGTCAGGCGTTCTTCCGTAAAAGAGAGTATGGCCTCTTCGTTGCTCAAAAGCGGCTGATAATCATGCAGCTCCGTCGAGAGGGACGGGGAGACATAAGAGCTCCCTTCCCGGATCTTATTTATGGCGCAGAAGAGCTCGGTATCGGCGTCGTCTTTCAAAATATAACCGTCGGCGCCCGAAGAAAGCGCCTGATAGAGATATTCCTTGTCCCGGTGCATCGTGAGCATCAGCACCTTGACTTTGGGATGCAGGGCCTTGATCTTGCCTACGGCTTCGAGCCCCCCCAGGTTGGGCATCGAGATGTCGAGCACGACCATGTCGGGAGTAATACTGTTAAGGAGTTGAAGGAGCTCCACGCCGTCGCCTACTTCACCGACGATCTTCAGGTCCGGCGATTCCTCGATGATCCGCCTTAAGCCCTGGCGAAGGAGCACATGATCGTCGGCAAGCGTGATGTGATAGGGGCACATGGGCATTCGTTCCTCCTCCTTGAGATGAAAATGGCCACGAAAGAAGATGCCGGAGGTTTCCCTCCGGCATCCCTGATCAGTCATTTAACGGAATTTATATATCCCTACTGAGTCCTGAAGCTCCGGGTCTCGCTGAAGGAAGCTCCGCCGTTCGGGTCATGGGTCTCGACCCTCCAGAAGTAGAGTGTGCCCGGATTCAGGTTGGTGGCAAAGGACACTTCAGCAGCGGAGGGTTGGGTCACCGTTACCGTTTCGGTATCGGTCTTGCTGCTGCATGCGGCGATGACCACCCCGCTCATGAGCAGCACAACGATCATGAGCATGAGGAACCTCTTCCTGCCCTTGATCCCGCCGAAGGACACAAGCCCGAACACGGCCATGCCGAGGCCGCCCAGTCCCGCGAAATACGCCCCGTTCAACCGGGGAGCCGATGCGGTCAGGGGGACGGCCTGGTGATCGCACCCGAGGAAGAACTGGTTATTGCATACTTCGATGTGGTATTCAAGCACGTCGCCGTCATCGTCCGTTGCCTTGGCCCATTTGAACGTGAC
>JAXIPA010000001.1:0-7515 GCA_045403145.1 Nitrospirota bacterium
AAATTGTCGGGTTTACCCAGATCCGTACGGCTAATGTCGACGGGCAGAACTTCTACCGCGTGTATGCCGGGAAGTACCAGTCTTTGAAAGCGGCGGAACATGCAGAGCAGGAATTTTCAGACAACGGCTATCCGGGAAGTTTTACCGTCGCGCTTGAGTAATATCAGCCTTTCCGTCGTGCGTTACGGCCCGGGTGAAACAAGGTTGATGAATGCGACCCCTCCGCTGATTGTATTCGACGTGACGGAGAAATGCAGAGTGTCTCCCGCAGCAAGCAGAACCGTGCAGCTCTCCGGAGTAGTCCCGGCAAAGGGTGTGTTGCTGCCGGTCAGGCAGAACTCGGGGGTCGTGAAGGTGCTGTCATTGCCATATACGGTAAGATCTGCGTCTCCCGACAGGCCGGTGATGCTGACCGTGTAGCGTACACCCGCGGTCAACCCGGTGGCGGCATAAAAGCTCTCGCCGGTAAGAAGGTCGACCGGTCTAAAGCCGACCTGGCCTGTCGTGGGTGTGCCCTGAGACAGAAAGATTGGACTGCCGATTGCTCCTTCATCCGCGGGAAAGGAAACGGCCGGAGAGGGTGTCGCAAAAGCGACGTATTGGACCGTGGCAGCGGAGCTGAAAAGTCCGTCAACGATGAAGAACAGCGTCCCGCCGCTGGAAAACAGGGTGCAGTCTTCCGGTGTTGTTCCTGTGAACAATGTGTTGTCGATGGAGCAGGCGACGGCTGCGCTGAAGGAGCCGTCGTTGCCGAAGACATGGAGGTCTGCGTCGTCGGTAAGCCCGGTGATTCCGATGGTATGGAGCGCTCCGGGCACAGCGGGCACGGAATAGGCGGCCGCGCCGGTCCGGGTGATGACGTCAGTTCGTGGTATGGAGAGACTCAGATTGATGATCGGCACGGACTGGATGCTGATCGTATAAGCCGCCGCTGACGCCGATAAAAACGCTCCGTCCACGGCGAAGAAGAGCGAGTTGCCCGGGGACGCTATGATGCAGTCTTCGTTCGAAGCGCCGGGAATCGAGGAATTATCGGGGACAGCGCACAGTAAGGCGACACTGAACGTGCTGTCCGCGCCGTACACGAGCAGGTCGGCGTCGTCGATAAGGCCGGTGATGCTGATTTTATAAAGGGCGCCGGGGGTGACCGATGCGACATAAGGGTTAAATTCGGAGCGCCCCACGATATCGGACAGCACCTGCCCCACGATGATTTCTGTCGGAAACACCGTCACCGTTCCGTCATTCCCATCGCCGCAAGCAGACAGAACCAGTATTATGCAAAGCGATATGAGTCTCATCCCGGTATATTGACGTTTCATTTTCATCCGGCCTCCCACCGGCCAAAAGGAATCGTCCGCTTTTTCCTCTTGTGCTCCACCGATGCTCAGAACTCGCACCGCTAAGCATATAATAACTCTAATAACTCAAAAATGCCCATGTGTTCTTCATGATCAGTCGAGCGGCATGGGATTGCAGAGGCTTTTGTTCGAATCGGCGACACGGCCGCAGTTGAAACAGATATACTTCGGATTTTTCGTGAGCTTCTTGATCTCATCGAACATTTCTTTGCTTGCAAGCATGCAGATATGGCACGGGTGGTCGCCTGTGCATGTATTTTTCTTCATAATGTATTCACCTCGAAGGTCTTGATTCCCCCCGCTTGCGCTCTTTCGTCGCGCCTATTTTTTATTTATCAATTTGATCGCCTGTGCATTGTCGGACGTGGCGAAGATGCAGGCCGCCGACCTGCCGGAAACCGTCGTGCCGTACATATAGATGATATTGATACCCGCATCGCCGATCCGTTTCGCCACCTTTTGCAGTTCGCCGGGTTTGTTCGGCATTTCCACCGAGAATACCTCGTCCTCCTTGCTCTCGACGCCCAGTTTCGCAAGCGCCTTTTTCGCTTTCGCATTGCTGTCCGAGGTCAGCATGAAAGTCGCCTCGCCCTGCATGCCGTAAGCGCAAATCGCATTGATATTCACTTTTGCGTTTGCAAAGGCAGTGGTGATCTCCGAGAGTTGCCCCGCCCTGTCGGGCATCATAAAACTGATTTGCTTCACTTTCGTCGCTTTTGCCATTTTCAATTCCTCCTTTTTTGTCAGTAACCATACCTCTGGTGCGTAAGTTAATATGCCTTAAGTAGTAGAGAGGGCTGGGCTCGCTGTGTGCGGTGATTGTACGACTGTTGTTAGTATATCAGGAGAAATGCGGTCATTGGGAAGGGATGCGGGAAAAACCGGACTTGAGAATGGGATGGGGAGCGGTGAGACCACCTGCCTGGCGATCAGGCGTATGTCCGCTGTTTTCGTCCCGCATGCAGAGAGCCGGCAAGGACGCCGGCGTTGTGCTCCCTTAGTTCCCAAGCCGCATGTTCGAGTTCCTCGCGGGACAAGATATCGTTCAGAACAAAATATCTGCCCAGACGGTCCTGCTGAGAACGCTGGTACAAGAGGATCGTGTTGACTTGAAATATCGTGAGTAGGCCGAGCTGGACCGCCTTTTCACCGAACAGCTTCAGTCCATCGCATGTTCTGGATACTTTATCGATCCTGTCGGCATCGAGCATGCCCCAGCGCAGGGCAATGTCGCCGATGGAGGGGCGTTGTTTTCGCTGCCAGATCAGCGCATTGATCAGCGCCCCGAACGATATTTTCCCCCGGTAATAGAGATACTGGCCGATCTGCAGGGTGCGATGCGGAATATTGCCGTGATAATAGGTTTCGTCGCCGGTGCGCGTTCGAGAGGGTTCTGCTGATGGCCTGGCAGGTCTGGCGTCCTGCTTCCGGTCGTGCGGATGGGGAACGCGCGCAGCATGGCGCCACACCCCTTCTTCCCGCTGTTTGAAATAAAGATTCAAGACATCATAGGCGCGAATGATTTCCCGGAACAGAGCGGTCTGTTTCTGCTGGATATGGAGAGGAACGGTGGTGAAGAGATCCGGATGGGTTTCTTTGGCTTTTTTCCGGTAGGCGGATTTGACGCCGCTCGGCTGCATGTAACGAAGGAAGTCCCTGCTGATGTTGACTTCTTTTCCGAAGAGCGTCCGGCAGGCCTGCACGACCTCGGTCTCGGTGATCGTCGTCATTGACTCGAAATATATACAGAACAATGGGGGATGTCAATATAAAAGGCAGACATATGTCCCGAAGCGCGAGATCGCCTGGATGGTGATTCGTCCGGCATGATGTCATGCGGGCGTCCTCTTCGCCTTATGCTTGTCAAGCAGGATAAGGACTGTGCCGAGTACACCGGCGATAGCGAGTCCGTAGTCCTGCGGGACCCTTAAGTTGATGGCGGCGCTCAATCCGATGAGAGCCCAGAGCGCGGGGATGATGAGCAGGTATGCGGGCATTGGCCTCGTTGCCCAGAGCAGCATGCCGAACGTGAATATAGTTGCGGGGCACGGGGCGACACCGAACATCGGGACCCGGGGGTACGTGTGGCCGAAGAGACTGTCGAGACAGGATAGACCGCCATTGCGTAGAGAATGAAGAATGATCCGAGAACCGGCAGCGGCTTCGGGGAGAACCGGAAGGATAGTCTCTCCGAGACCACACCCGCCAGAAAAAAGAGCAGGCCTTGCACGATGAAGAAGGCCCCAAAGATCCGGGCAGCAGGATTGATCGTCGCGAAGTGCATGATATGGTAGACGACCCCCATCCAGATCCACATAAAGGCAAGGATCCCCGAAATGATCCGGGAGGATATTTTACTTTCGCGATATGCAAGGACACAAGCGAGGATGCCAAGGACATAGGCGATGATCTGGGCAGGCCAGATGGCTGTATTGTAATCTCCGAAAACAGCGAAGAACTGCTTCACCGTGAAAGGCATTTGCAAGATCACCTCCAGTTACAGTGTCATCACGACCAGCTCGCTCCTGTTCAATTCCTCGTAAATGGCATTCAGCTGGTCCTTGCTCCGGGCGGTAAACGTCACGGTTATGGACAGATACTTGTTGCCGCTGCTCGGCCGGCTGGATGACGTGTACTCGCCGGGGTCCAGGTGCCGGTTGAAAATTTCCTCAACTGCGGATAAAAAGGCTTTTGTATTGTGTCCCATGACCTTGATGGGAAATGTGCACGGGAATACAAGGCAGCTTGGATGGTCGTTCATAGGTTTCATGATATTATCGAACGTTTATAAACCTAACCCGGACAAGCCGGAAAAGCTATTAGCCACAGAGATCACAGAGAACACAGAGGGTAATAAAAAGAAAATAGAATTTTAAACCAGATTTAAAAGCTTTTCTCTGTGTTCTCTGTGCCCTCTGTGGCAAAATATTCCTGCCATTTTGAGAAGAATTTGATTCTTTAGTTACTAACAGAAGCATTTAACCGCAGAGATCGAAAAGAACGCAGAGCAAGGCTGAGCATTTGAGAACACCCGAATTGCGGGCTCCCGCAGCTCTCCGATTTTTCTTTGCGGTCCTTCTTTTAAAGCTTTACTTCCTGACCCTTTTATAACGAAAGCAGTCTATGGTATGGTCATTCACCATTCCTACCGCCTGCATGAACGCATAGCAGATCGTTGTCCCGACAAAGGTAAAGCCCCGCTTCTTCAGGTCCTTGCTCATGGCATCGGACTCGGGCGTACTGGACGGGATATCAGATAGTCGTTTCCGCGAATTCCGGATAGGCTTACCCTGAACGAATTGCCAGATGTAGTTGTCAAAACTATCAAATTCCTTCTGTATTCGGAGGAATGCTTTTGCGTTCGTGACAGCCGCGTTGATCTTGAGTTTGTTTCTTACGATCTCAGGGTTTGCGAGCAGCCGGGAAATCTTTTTCTCAGAATAGCGGGAAATTTTCCGGGCATCGAAATTGTCGAATGCTTTCCGATAACCTTCCCGCTTGTTGAGAATCGTAGACCAGCTCAAACCCGCCTGCGCGCCCTCCAGGATCAGAAACTCGAACAGGCTCCTGTCGTCGTGATTTTCCACGCCCCATTCAGTGTCATGGTAGGCTTTCATGAGGTCGCTGCCATTAGCCCATTCACAGCGTTTCATTCATATTCCCTGGTTCAAAAGATTAAAGCGATAATTGAGTCGACTCTATAACAACGTTGAGATGTCGGGTTTCGCGTTGCTCTACCCGACCGGCTTGCAAAGCGCCGACAAATCACGCGGATCACGGTCAGTATATATCCAGTTGGATTTTGATCGTTTCGCCGAGCTTGATCATATCTTCTTCTGAAAGCACGCCGGCGCGTTTAAACAAGCGCAACTTGCTCACCGTTGCCAACTGGTCGGCCATAGCCTTGCTTTCTTTGCCGTTGAGAAGGGCGAGGGCCTCACTCGGATAGAGATGATCTGTTTTGCTGGTAAGAGGGACGACCTGAACGCGGTTGAGGAATTTGTTTGAGGCGTCATTGCTGACGATAACGGCGGGGCGTTTCTTCCTGATTTCGCCGCCGACTGAAGGATCGAAATTTACCCACCAAACCTCACCTCTTTTCATGACTCATGTCCTTGAAAGTGGCCTCGGCCCAGTCCAACGCATCTGATTCCCGTTTTTTGTCTTTGGACATCTGGGAATATGCCAATTCCAGGTTTGGGCGAACCACATAGGGGCGCACCAGTTCTTCAACGAATTTGCTGATTTTACGCGGTCCGATGGTTTTATGAAGTCCTTTATATACGGCTTCATCGATTGTTATGGTCAGTTTCTTCTGCATTTTGGCCCTCCTTTTTATACGTGTAGTATACGTATTAGAGGCGGATATGTCAATAGGCAGCGAACCCCCTCACCCCGCCTCTCCCCGGAAGGGAGAGGAGAAAGATGAGGGAGCTTTCCGATGGTCAAACGAACAGCTCATTCTTCGCTAATGGCTTCAATGTCTGCGAGGTCTTTCATTCTTCCAAGGGCTCTTTTGTTTTGTATCAGTTCATTCTTGCCGAGGTAATGAACTTCAGCGTCTCCATAGACGCTCTTCACACGGCCTGCGGCAACCTGGTCCCAGGATACGCCTGTAAGAGATGTCATGATATCGACCCGAAGAGGAGGGTATCCGAGTTGAACAACCTTTCCGGAGGAGGAAAAGTCTTCGACGGTAAGCCCGAGAGATGCAAAGCCGAAGGCATTAAGAGCATTCAGGACCCGTTCGCTGTTCTCGCGGTCGGGCCGGACAAGAATGTCGAGATCGCCAGTGTAGCGCGGGGCGCCATGAAATGCGAGGGCATATGCGCCCACGATCACGTAATCGACGTTATGGGCGTTGAACAACACGAGCAGTTCTTTGAAGTCCCTTTGTGCTTCCATGGAGCTCTCTCCGCAAGAGTTCAACAGCTTCAATGCGTTCTTCCGGAGTTTTAGACAACCAGTAAGCAAGGTTTTCCTTTATCTCCGAAAAATCGCTCATCTTTCCTTTTCGTACGATTTTTTCAATCATGGTTCTACCGTTGTTCCATTTATCACCTGACTGTTGAAGAACTATTTCACGTCCCGCTATTATTGGTGTGTTCGTAAAAAGTCGTCATTCCCGCTTGCTTCTAAGCCTGCCCCGGCATGCCTGAAGCCGGGGGAATCATATTGCGACCTAACTTTATGAAAAGGAACGATTCCGGACAAGCCGGAATGACTGCGGGGCGGCGATATTCGGCTTTTTACGAGTTCATCATTATTGGATGGCTACCAGATTCTCCTGTATATTCGACAGATATCATTTGTTTTTCCCGCACCACTCCCGTGCGTTCTGGAACATCTTTAGCCAGGGCGAGGCGTCGAGGGACTTCTTGAGGTCCTCGGGCATCCAGCCCCATTGCCAGGGGAGGACCGAGCGCTCGGGGTGCGGCATCATGGCGAGGTGCCTGCCGTCGGGCGAGCAGAGTCCCGCGATGCCGGCCGGAGAGCCGTTGGGATTGAAGGGATAGGCTTCGGTTATCTTTGAATCATCATCGACAAAGCGGAGGGGTGCGAGGCCGTGCTCGCACTCCTTGAGCATCTTCTCGTCCGGGAAGTAGGCCAGGCCTTCGCCGTGGGCCACCCAGATGCCGAGCACGGAGTTCTCCATGCCGGAAAGCATGATGGACGGGCTCTTTAAGATTTTAACGGTCGAGAAGCGTGACTCGAAGCGGCCTGACTTGTTGTGGATGAAGCGGGGCTGGAGCTCGTCCGCGATCCCTCTCCACGGTACCCATCCCAGCAGTGCCATGAGCTGGCACCCGTTGCACACGCCGAGGCTGAACGTGTCCTGGCGATGATAGAACTTCTCGAACTGGTCCCAGACCTTTTTGTTGAACCGGATGGACGCTGCCCAGCCTTTTGCGGAATCGAGCACGTCCGCATAGCTGAACCCGCCCACAAAGACCACGCCCCGGAACTGGTCGAGGGTGATGCGGCCGTCGAGCAGGTCGGTCACGGTCACGTCCCACGGCTCGAACCCTGCGAGGAAGAAGGCGGAGACCATCTCGCGGTCGCCGTTGCTCCCTTCTTCGCGGATGACGGCTACTTTGGGTTTCGTCGTGCTGCAAAGTTGGTCCTCGGTCGTTTGCGCCGGCTTGAACGGAAT
>JAXIPA010000214.1:0-19336 GCA_045403145.1 Nitrospirota bacterium
TGCGCGGCAGCTGTCTCCGGGGCAGGCGCTCTACACCGTGGTCTATGTCCTCATGATTGTGGGGTTCGCCTATTTCTATACGGCGATCGTGTTTAACCCGGTGGACATTGCAGATAATCTAAAAAAATACGGCGGTTTCATCCCTGGCATCCGGCCGGGGAAAAAGACTTCCGACTATCTGTTTCGAGTGTTGAACCGGATTACGCTCGGCGGTGCGCTGTATCTAGCCGCGGTCTGTGTTTTGCCGGATATCTTTTACAAGTTCTTTAATGTGCCTTTTTATTTCGGAGGGACGTCGCTCCTGATTGTGATCGGAGTCGCCCTCGATACTGTTTCACAAATTGAGTCGCATTTAATTCAGCGACATTACGGAGGTTTCCTGAAGGGCGTTTCGATCAAAGGGAGACGGTGAGGCCCGGGAGCAGTCATGATCATTCTCAAGTCCCTTCAGGAGATCGAAAAGATCCGGAAAGCCTGTTTAGTGGTCGCGGACGCGCTTGACGGGATTCGAGCTTTGGTCCAGCCGGGAGTCAGCACTCAGACACTGGATGATTTTGCAGAACGATTCATCCTCGCGGCCGGCGCCAAACCGGCCTTCAAAGGCTACCGGGGATACCCGAAGACGCTGTGCACCTCGGTGAACAACGAGGTCATCCACGGCATTCCCTCCAACAATGTGGTTCTCAGGCAGGGAGACATCGTCAGCGTTGATGTAGGAGCTGTCGTCGAAGGGTTCTACGGTGATGCTGCTATTACCCTGCCGGTTGGCATCGTGACTCAGGAGGCCGAACGGCTTATCAAGGTAACGGAGGAGTCGCTCTACCGCGGCATTGAGCAGGCGAAGGCAGGGAGCAGGCTGTTCGATATTTCTTATGCGGTCCAGACCCATGTGGAGTCTCACGGATATTCGGTAGTGCGGGAGTTCGTAGGACACGGGATAGGGCGAAACCTGCATGAAGATCCTCAGATACCCAATTTCGGCCCGCAAGGGCAGGGGCCGAGGATAAAGCCGGGCATGGTCCTTGCGGTGGAGCCGATGGTCAACCTGGGCAACAGCGTAACGATCGTCAAGGAGGACGGCTGGACGGCGGTTACAGCAGATGGAAGTCTGTCGGCCCATTTTGAACATACGATAGCCGTCATGCCGGACGGGCCATGGATCCTGACGATGAAGTAACAGTGATGCTCGCGGGCAGTGAGCCGTGGCGGAACAGGATCACGGAATACGAGAGGATATGGCGAAAGAAGATTCCATAGAAGTTCAAGGCACGGTACTGGAAACACTCCCCAACGCTATGTTCCGCGTTGAAATGGAAAACGGCCACAAGATCCTGGCTCACATATCCGGCAAGATGCGGATGCATTTTATCAAGATACTGCCTGGAGACAAGGTCACGGTCGAGCTGACTCCCTATGATCTGACCAGAGGCAGAATAACATACCGGTTTAAATAGACGTGGAACCAGGAAGCGGCGTACGGTACCGCTTCATAACTATCTTACTGGAAATGGAAGTAGGGAACCATGAAAGTTCGTTCATCAGTCCGTAAAATTTGTCCCAAATGTTCCATCATCCGTCGCAAGGGGATTGTGCGCGTGATTTGTGAAAACGCGCGCCACAAGCAGCGACAGGGATAATTGAAATCATCTCGAAACGCGGATACCGAAGCCCTCAACCTTTGACCGCATGCGATGTATGGGGCGCTGCTTTATAGAACTTCGTATTTAGTGTTTCGGATTTGTTTCACAGCAAGGAGGAAACGTGGCACGAATTGCCGGGGTAGATTTACCAAAGGACAAAAAAATTGAAATCGGGCTTACTTATATTTTCGGGATAGGCCCGTCATCCGCGAAGAGGATTCTTGCCGAAGCGGGGATCGATCCGGCCACCAAGAGCGGGAATATCACCGAATCGGACATCGTCAAGATCCGTGCGATCCTGGACCGCGACTTCACCGTGGAGGGAGACCTCCGCAGAGACGTGACGATGCACATCAAGAGGTTGATGGACATCGGCAGCTACCGCGGGCTCCGGCACCGCAAGGGATTGCCGGCGAGGGGACAGCGGACGAAGACAAACGCGAGGACGAGAAAAGGACCGAAGAAGTCCGCGATGTCGGGCAAAGGCAAGAAAAAAGGCATGTTGAAAAAGTAGCAGAGATCGTGTAGACGCGCATGTCGCACGGCCGGTGTGCGGCGACAGGCGGTGTATTTCATGAGGAGGAGCAATGGCCAAGAAGGGCAAAGAAAAAAAGAACGTGGCCAATGGAGTCGCGCATATCCATGCATCGTTCAATAACACGATTGTGACGATCACGGATACCGGGGGAAACGTTATTACCTGGTCAAGCTCCGGGAATAAAGGCTTCAAGGGATCGCGGAAGAGCACGCCGTTTGCCTCGCAGCTGGCTGCGGAAACCGCCGCCAAGAAGGCCATGGAGCACGGCATGAAGCAGGTAGAAGTCTACGTCAAGGGGCCGGGGACGGGCAGGGAGTCGGCCATCCGGTCGATCCAGGCCGCGGGACTCGAAATTGTGGCGATCAAGGATGTGACGCCGATCCCCCACAACGGGTGCAGGCCGCCGAAACGCAGAAGGGTGTAGGCGACTACGTCGCATTGGAAATTGCAAATTGTAAACTGAATGTAGAAACCTCAATTTAATGTTTACAATTTCCATTTTACAATTCTCGCTAAGCGAGAAATGGAGGAACTAGTGGCACGGTATATCGGATCAGTCTGTAAGCTCTGCAGGAGAGAGGGCATGAAGCTATTCCTCAAGGCAGAGCGTTGTTATACGGATAAATGCGGCGTAACGCGGAGAAGCTACCCGCCCGGACAGCACGGTCAGGCCAGAATCAAGCAGTCTGAATACTGCCTGCAGCTCAGGGAAAAGCAGAAAATCAGGCGCGTGTACGGAGTGCTCGAGCGCCAGTTCCGCGGTTATTTCGAAAAGGCTGAACGGATGAAGGGAATCACCGGCGATAACCTGCTGCAGCTTCTTGAGCGACGGCTCGACAACGTGGTACAGCGGATGGGTTTTGCCGGCGCCAAGAAGGAAGCGCGGCAGCTGGTGCGCCACGGCCACATGCTCGTCAACGGCAAAAAAGTCAATATCCCGTCCTATTTGCTCAAGGCCGGCGACGTGGTGGAGCTTCGGGAAAAGAGCAGGGGCATTGTCCAGATCCAGCAAACCCTTGCTGCATTAGAGAAGCGGGGCTTCCCCTCCTGGCTGGAAATCGACAAAGCGCAGTTCAAAGGGAAGGTGTTGTCATTGCCGGCCAGGGATGAAAGCACGCTGCCGACGGTAAAGGAACAGCTCGTCGTCGAGCTCTATTCAAAGTAAGCTCTTTTTATGCACCCGGGGATTGTGCCGAGGACTGCATGGACGCCCGTCATTGCGAGCGCTCCTTGGTCTTTATATAATACGTTCCTTTCTCCGATCCGGAGGACCCATGCTCAGAAAAGCCAAAGATTTTCAAATGCCCAAAAAGCTTCAATATGACCCGAAAAAGATTACTGACACCTATGGAAAGTTCACGGCCGAGCCTTTGGAACGCGGTTTTGGAACCACTTTGGGCAATTCACTGCGCCGGGTTCTCCTCTCTTCCCTCGAGGGATCGGCAGTTACGTCCCTGAAAATTTCCGGGGTGCAGCACGAGTTTTCCAGCATCCCGGGAGTGATCGAGGACACGACAGATCTGATCTTGAACCTCAAAGAGATCAGGCTCAAGCTCCATACGGACAAACCGAAGACCCTTATTCTCAAGGCCAAGGGACCGGGAGAAGTAACGGCGAAGGATATCGAGGCCGACGCGGAAGTTGAGATCCTGAATCCGGACCTCCACGTAGCCACGATAGATAAAAGCGGCAAGCTGGAGCTCGAAATGCGCGCCCGTCGCGGCAGAGGATACGTCGCCTCGGACAGGAACAAAGAACCCGGCCAGGCCATCGGCGTCATCCCCATCGACTCCATATTTTCCCCGATCCGCAAAGTCAACTTCAAGGTGGAGAACGCCCGCGTCGGTCAGGAAACGGATTATGACAAACTCGTCCTGGAAGTCTGGACCGACGGCAGCATCCGGCCGGATGACGCGGTTGCTCATGCGGCGAAACTATTGAAGGACCACTTGTCCTTTTTCATCCACCTTCCCGAGGAGGAAGAAGAAATTCCGATCACGGAAGAGGAGATCAAGAAGGTACCGGCATTCAATGAAAACCTGCTTCGCAGCGTGAATGAACTGGAACTTTCCGTACGCGCCGCAAACTGCCTCAAGAATGCGGGCATCGAAACCATCGCGGAAATGGTCCAGAAAACCGAGAGCGAGATGCTCAAGACAAAAAATTTCGGCAGGAAATCGCTGAACGAAATAAAAGAGATTTTGGCGGAGATGGGCCTTTCGCTGGGGATGAAGGTTGACGATAAAATCGTGGCCGAGGCCCGGCGGTTGTTGGCGGAAAAACCGAGTGAAGCGTAATTTTACTATAGTCAGGCAGGGATAACGAAATGAGACATGGATGCGCAGGCAGGCAATTTGGGAGAAACACGGGGCACCGGAAGGCGCTGCTCAGGATGCTCGTGGCCTCTTTACTCAAGAACGAGAAAATCGAGACCACCTCAGCCAAGGCAAAAGAGATGCGCCCGCTGGCGGAAAAAATGATAACCCTCGCCAAACGGGGCGATCTGCACGCACGGCGTCAAGCCCTCAGTTTTATTCAAGATGAAACCGTGGTCAGCAGCCTGTTTTCCCAAATCGCGCCGCGGTTTGCTTCGCGGAACGGTGGATATACGCGGATCGTGCTGACCCGCAACCGCCCCGGTGACGCGGCGCCGATGGCGGTGATCGAATTGGTTGAGCGGGAAAAAAGAGAGGGCGGAGAAACGAAAGGCGCTGAAAAGGCCAAATCAAAATAGACAGCTCACAAACCGGGAAAGGGCGCTGAACGGAAAATAACACGTGCATGCGTCCCGCTTCTTTCATTGCAGCGAATCCAAAGGCAAGGGTAACCCCCCTGCCTTTTTTATTTGCATTTACACAAAATTGCTTTTGTGTTACTATATATTCCTCTATTGGTCCACTGTTTCTCCTCGGAGATCCATGGCAGATGCACAAAGAATAACCTCGACGTTTGCTTCGCACGTGCGCCAGGTAGCCTTCCGATTGTGGGGCGGAATCGGATGCAGAGTCTCGTTTTACATGATGGTGGCTCTCATTCTCGCCGCGGCGATGGTCGGGGCTTTCTTCTTCTGGGAAGGCAAAAAAACTCTTGATGCCGAAATCCGGGGCAGGACCCTGTACGTGGCGCGGGAATTGGCTGCGCTGGCCGCAGACGACATCATCACGGGAAACCGGTTAGAGCTCTCCAAAAAGCTTCCCCCTCTTTTTGCCGCACATGAGGACGCCCTTTCGGGGAGCGCCCTTCTCTATCTGATGATCTATAATCACACCTGCGATCTCCTGATCGGGAGTACGGCCACCGAAGTCTTTTTTAACAGCGGATCATACTACTACAAGCTGCCATCCGAAAACATTCCGGTGCGCGGCGATATCGTGCTCAGCTGCGATTCCGCCCAGGCGCGGGAACCGCTCTTCACACTGAGAAAGAACGGCGTCTATGATCTTACGCTCCCCGTGCCGGCCGGAAGTGAGCGGGTCGGTTTCGTCCGGGTCGGCATGTCTGGCAAACAGTACGAAAAAATTTTTTTCGGCATCATGAAAAAATCGGCCGTCGCGCTTTTCGCGATCCTGCTCGTGGGTCTGGCCTTCAGCCGGATCATCGCGCTCAGCATTACCAAACCGATCCATCAGCTCAGCAAGGCCGCAGAGAAGCTCAGCCAGCAGAATTGGGATTTTCCGCTGCCCATGACGGGAGCGGATGAGATCAGCAAGCTTGGCCATTCGTTTAACCAGATGGCCCAGACATTGAAGCAACGCGAGGCGAGCCTATCGAGGGGCAACCGGGACCTGTTCATCCTTCACACGACAGGCCTCGATCTCATGGAGAGCCTGGATCGTGACGCGCTGCTGGGAAAAATCTCCACGCGCGTCGAAGACCTGGTCCGGGCCGATACCACGGCAGTTTCCGCGGTCGATAGCCCGGGGCGGATGCTCAAATATCTGGGGGTGCACGGGAACCTGGCGACAGTGATCAGGGACAGGGATTTGCCGATCGAGGCGGGCGGCATTTATAATTGGCTTGTGAGCTATGGGACACCGCTCCTCATACGCGATGCCCAGGCGGATTTCCGGCTCGACAGCTCCTTGATGAAAACGGTAGGCGTCAAAAGCATTATGACGGTGCCTCTCTGGTCATCGAATACGATGATCGGCCTGCTCACGGCCATCAACAAGAAAGGCGGCGCGAGCTTCGATAAGCACGACCTCAGGCTGTTTACGGTTTTTTCCAATCTGGCAGCCGCCGCACTGCAGAATGCCTCGCTCTACGGCGATTTGAAGGCGAAAGTGGATGAACTGAAGACCGCCCAGGAGCAGCTTGTTCGCTCTACCAAGATGGCGGCGATCGGCGAACTGTCGGCCAATATCGCGCATGAGATCAACAATCCGCTGACCAGCGTGCTCGGGTACACGACTCACCTCCTGAAAACCCTGGATCTTCCCGAATCACCGCGCAAGATCCTCGGCATGATGGAGCAGGAAACCCTTCGGGTGCGGAAAATCATCCGTAACCTGCTCGACTTCGCCCGCCAGCGGCCGTCATGGATGCAGCCGGAGGACATTGCCGTTCCCCTTCGGGAAACGACGACTTTTGTTCAGGGCATTGCCGATGCATCCTCCGTTGCCATCCGGGAAGAGTACCTGCCAGGTCCGGCGCCGGTAAATATGGACCACAATGCGATCAAACAGGTGTTCATCAATATCGTCAATAATGCGCTCCAGGCCATGCCGCGGGGGGGAGAGCTCAGTATCCGGTTGGATGCCTCCCGGGGGGACGACGTCATGGTGGAATTCTCCGATTCCGGCGTCGGCATCGCGCCGGAGAATATGAACAGGATTTTCGAGCCTTTTTTTTCCACAAAAGACAACGGTGACGGGACAGGCCTCGGGCTTTCCATCAGCTACCGGATTATCCAGAATCACGGCGGAAGGATAGAGGCGGAAAGCAGGGAGGGGAAGGGAACCACCTTTCGGGTATTTCTGCCGCGGCACCAGGAGCTTCAGGCGGCAAAGAACGCGAAACCTATGACGTGATGGCTTCTCCCTGCCGTGATTGAGATGACAAGGACAACATCGGAAGCGAGGCGCTGCGACGCTTCGGCATTCTCGGATTTACCGAGACGAGCTGCCCTGACGGCGAGCATCTCTATAACCGTTCAGCGGAAGCCGTTATCGATCTGAGACGGTATCGATGTCAGAACGCATAACCGGGAATCTTTCATGAAAAAGAAAATTCTTATTGGTTTTGGCTTGCCGCTCGTCATCTTCCTGAGCGGCACCATACTGGCGGTGCTTTACATTACCAGGACGACAGAGCGCATGGACAAGTTGATCATGCTCCATCAGGTTGAAATCCTGCGTGAAGACCTGATCATCCGCGTACAACAGGTCCAGTCCCACCTCTACCGCGGCAAGATACGGAGCGGAGGAGATGTGGACATGCTGATCACCCAGCTGCGGGAGATGGACCGGGCGATGGATTCCTGTATGGGGTGCCACCATTCCCCCGAACTTACCCAGGGGCTTCTGGGCATGCGCGATATGGCCAATGATTACACGACGGCGATCAACCATCTCATTACCGCGTCGGTGAATCCGTCGAGTGTTTCAGAGTTCGAGCGCCGTGCGCTGGACCTCGGTCAGGAGCTGATCACCATGACCCAGGGTATGGCCTTTACGGCCAATGTCCGTCTGCAGCAGAAGACCCAGGAAACCATGGCCACAATCAGGGAGGTCAGAACGGTCCTGTATATTACGCTCTTCCTCGGGTCCTTCCTTGCGGTCCTTACCGCCTATCTCCTGGCAAGGAACCTGGAGCAGCGGCTTCAGCAACTTGTTGAGGCGACACGGCGCATTTCCCGGGGAGAAATGCAGCATCGCATCGAAATGAACGATGCCCCGGGGAGCGAGTTCGAGGAACTGGGCGAGGCCTTCAACACGATGACCCGGAACCTTCATCTGTCCCAGCGGCAGCTGGTACAGGGTGCCAAACTGGCGGCCGTCGGAGAGCTGGCCGCCATTATCGCCCATGAAGTAAACAATCCGCTGACCGGCATTCTCGGCTATACCGGTCTGCTGCTGAAGGCGGACGATATCCCCGCGGACAAGAAGGAGCAGCTGAAAACAATAGAACGGGAAACCATCAGGGCCAGGGAAATCCTGAAAAACCTTCTGGATTTTTCCCGGAGGAAACCGCCGCAGCCCGTCAAAACCGATATCTCCGGCCTCATTCAGGACACGATCCAGCTTGTACAAGGGCGGGCAAGAATGAGCAATGTGGGGATTTCCGCCGCCTGCCCGAGCGGCCTCCCTCCTGTGGCCGTGGACGCCGAAGAAATGAAGCAGGTGTTCGTGAACCTGATCGACAATGCGTTTATTGCCATGCCCAAGGGAGGGACCCTCACGATCCGCTGCATGCAAGGCCTGGGTCTTACCGGCGAAGAGGTCGTAGCCGTGGAGTTTGCCGATAGCGGCAAAGGCATTCCGGCAGAGCATCTGGATAAAATTTTTGATCCTTTTTTTACGACTCGTCCGGACGGCAACGGAACGGGTCTGGAAATGTCGATCAGCTACATGGTTGTTCAGAATCACGGTGGCCGTATCGAGGTGGAAAGCAAAGTCAGTGAGGGGACGACGTTCCGGGTAATTCTGCCGGTGCAGCGCTAAAAGACGAGTTAAGAATCGTCTCAAGTATATAGTCTCGAGTTGACGATAAACCCGAAGCAGGAGGGTTGAAACTCGAGACAGAACTGAAGGAGAGTCAATGGCCGGTGAGAAGATTCTCGTCGTCGATGACGAGGGCATGATCAGAGACCTCTGCTACCATATTTTGTCCTCTGAGGGGTATCAGGTGACCACGGTTCCGAACGGGAACGCCGCGTTGGAGGAGTTGGACCGCGTACCGACGGACCTGCTGGTGACTGACATCCAAATGCCCGGCATAGACGGGCTGGAGCTCTTCGAACGGGTCAAGGAGCGGAACCATGATCTGGTGACGATCTTCATTACGGGACACGGCACCCTCGATACGGCGATCGAGTCTCTCATGCGGGGTGTGGACGGCTTTGTCCTTAAACCCTTCACCCAGGAAGAGCTTCTCGGCGCCGTGGACCGCGCCATCAGCGGCAGCCGTCTCAAGAAGGAAAACATCAGGCTTAAGGCGCTGATTCCATTATTCGAGATCAGCAAACTACTCGTGACCGAGATCGACCTAGCCCACCTTTTCAAGATCATCACCGAAGTGCTGGTGCAGGAATTTGCCGTGGACCGCGTTTCCCTGATGCTGATGGACGAGACAAGCGACACACTCCAGATCCGCGCCTCACACGGTTTGCCGGCGGACACGGCCCTGAAGGCCCGGCGCAGGATGGGAGAGGGCATTGCCGGACTGGTGCTCAGGCACAGGAAACCACTGATCATTTCAGCAGGGAAACACCCGGATCGGGAAGTGATGGACGCCATCAATCTTGAGAACATGCCCGCATCGTCCATGTCAGTGCCGCTCATCGGCAAAAACAAGCTTTTCGGCGTGTTGAACGTGAGTAAGTTCGCGGGCCCGCCATTTACAACGAGCGACCTTCAGGTTGTGCTGATCCTGTCGAGCCAGGTTGTTACGGCCATGGAAAATGCATCGCTCTATGAAGACCTGCGGGAGAGCTACCTTCGGACGGTCCAGGCCCTCGTGGCCGCTGTCGAGGCAAAGGACCCCTACACGCGATGGCATTCCACAAACGTCGCGAAATATGCGGTTGCCGTCGCGCGCGACATAGGAATGAACCCCGCTCAGCTCGAGGAGCTCCATATTGCGTCCATCCTCCATGACGTGGGCAAGATCGGCATCAGCGAACTAATCATCGGCAAGCCGGGGCGACTGAGCCGCGAGGAGTTCGCCATCATGAAGGACCATCCGGCTCATGGGCTCAGGATCCTCGAACCCATCGGTTTTTCTCCCGCCATCACGAGTGCGATCTATCAGCACCATGAACGTTTTGACGGGGAAGGCTACCCGCAGGGGCTCGCCGGCGATCAGATTTCGCTCGCGGCGCGCATCCTGAATGTCGCCGACACGATTGATGCCATGGTTTCCGAACGGCCCTACCGCGGTATTATTTCGAGCCGGGAGGTCCTCCAGGAACTGGAGCGGGAATCGGGGCGGCAGTTCGACCCGCGGGCGGCGGAATCAGCCCGGCGGCTCATCGAAAAAGGACTTCTGAAACTCGGCCAGCAGCCCTATTACAAACACCTGGCCGCAGAGGACAAGACGGAAAGAGATGGCGAAGAAACAGCAGAGCAGTAGTACGGGATTTGCATTCGTCCCTCCCGTGCGGCAGAAGGCGGCAGGCGGCGTGCGCTCACCGGGGAGCGACAGCGAACAGCCGAGCACGCCATTCAAGACCTGCGCCGACCCTGAAAAGGGACGAGATGATGTACTGCATCACCTCGGCAGCCTCGTGGACAGCATCACGACGGGAATCATTTCCCTCGATGGCGAAGGGCGGATCAGGATATTCAATGCCGCGGCGGAGAATCTGTTCGGCCTGCCGCGCGTGATGGTGATCGGCAGGCAGATGAATGAGATCGGCCGCATCATGGGGTTCGACGATCATTCTCTTCGCGCGCTGTGGGAGCGCCTTTCCGATGCGGTTTGGGCCGCGGGCGCCGCGCTCGACCTCGAATACGATCTGGTCCTGAAGAAAGGACAGCGGCAGGTGATGAGCTACAGCGTGTATCCCCTCGGCCGGATGGCCTGGACGGTCGGCAACGGCGTGGTGATCATGCTTGAGGATATTACGCGGAAAAAAGAGATGGAAGACCAGATCTCCGACGCCCGCAAGCGGCTGCTTTCCGTGTTCGACGGGATCACGGACGGCATCCAGGTTGTGGACAGCGATTTTCGCATTACCGCCGTGAACAAGTCGATGACTACGCTCCTCGCCCGGGTCATCACGACCGGCGCGCACTGCTACGAAGCTTGCGCCTTCGGCGCAAAGATCTGCACCGACTGTCCCGCCGAGGAGACGTTCCGGACGGGACAGCCGGCGTCCATCACCAAAAAGCTCCTGCAAACGGCCTCGGACGGTCCGGATGAACGGGTCGCGGAGATCAGCACGTTTCCTCTGCTGGACCGCGGCAACCGCGTGGTCCAGGTGGTGGAATACATCAAGGACGTTACGGATAAAGTGAGGCTCGCGGAGCGGCTTGAGCAGTCTCGCAGGCTCGCGGAACTCGGTGAAATGGCTGCCCGTGTCGCCCATGAAGTGCGGAACCCGTTGAACGCCATCATCGGCGCGGCGCACTACCTCTCCACGGAACATGCCGGAGACGAGACGCTTCAGAAATTCACGATGCTCATCAAGAGGCAGGCGATCAGGGTCGACCAGGTGGCTTCCGACCTCCTGTATGTGTCCAAGCCTCCGCGCACGCGGCTGACATCAGTGCAGGTGAACGCGGTCCTGGACCAGTCGCTCGATTCTCTCAGCGAACGGCTGCGGGACCAGAATATCGGCGTGGTCCGGGAGTTGACGCCGGACATCCCCTCCATCAAGGCCGATGAGCTGCAGATCGAGCAGGCGCTCCAGAATATTCTCCGGAACGCCGTCGAGGCAATGTCCAAGGGAGGGTCGCTGAAAATTTCCACGGCCTCAGCACCGGGACGCGGGGGGGTGGAAATCCGCATTCAGGATACAGGACAGGGGATCCCGGCGCAGGACCGGAAGCGGATTTTTCAGTCCTTCTTTACCACCAAGATGAAAGGCACGGGCCTGGGCTTGACCATTGTGCAACGCGTGCTCAAGAACCACGGCGGTGAAATCATCATGCAACACCCTGAAGCCGGCGGCACGCTTGTCCTGGTGCGGCTCCCCCTGGACTGCGAGGCCGGTTCCGAATGAAAGGTTCTCTCCTCATAATCGATGACGAGCCCGATATCCTGCTCGTGATGTCAGCCAATCTCAAGAGAGAGGGCTACGAGGTCGAGACCGCTGCGGACGGCGTTGAGGCGCTCCGCAGGCTGGAAGGGCGGGATTTCGACGCCGTCATCGTGGATCATCAGATGCCGCGTCTTACGGGCATGGAATTCCTCGAGCAGCTGCGGGTTCTCCCCGGTCCGGACAGAAACGATATTCCGGTGATCGTCGTGACCGCCTACGGCACCATCGAAATGGCCGTCAAGGCAATGCGGGACGGCGCGTACAGCTACCTGACCAAGCCCCTCCAGTACGAAGACCTGAGCCTGCAGGTCAAGAACGCCGTTGAACGGCGCAAACTCTCGCGTGAGGTCGAAAATCTTCGTCATGAAGTGAAAGAGCGTTACCAGTTCGGCAATATTCTCGGCCGGAATCCACAGATGCGGGAGATATTCCACCTCATCCGCACCGTTGCCGAGACCGACGCAACCGTCCTGATCCACGGGGAAAGCGGAACCGGCAAGGAACTCATCGCGCGGGCCATTCATTACAACAGCCGGCGAAAGGACCGGCCTTTTGTGGTCGTAAGCTGCTCGGCCCTGCCTGAGACGCTGCTGGAGAGTGAGCTCTTCGGCCATGAGAAAGGGGCCTTCACCGGCGCCATCCGGCAGCGGATCGGAAGGTTCGAGATGGCCGATGGGGGCACGGTGTTTCTTGACGAGATCGGCGAGATGTCCATGCCGGTGCAGTTGAAGCTCCTCCGCGTGCTCCAGGAGCGCGAGTTCGAGCGCGTGGGCGGGAACCACACCGTCAAGGTGGATGTTCGGGTCATTGCGGCCACGCACAAGGACCTCCACCGCGCCATGAGTGAGCGCCTTTTCCGGGAAGATCTGTTTTACCGGTTGAACGTGGTGCCCCTCAAGCTCCCGCCGCTCCGCGAACGGCTCGACGATGTGCCGTTCCTATCGGCGCATTTTCTGAAAAAATACAGCGAAAAAAATCAGAAGCAGATCACGTCTCTCTCGCCCGAGGCGCTCTCCGCCCTTGTCCGGTACTCCTACCCTGGCAATGTGCGTGAGCTGGAAAACATCATCGAGCGGGCCGTGATCATGGAAAAGGGCGATGCCCTGAGCAGGATCGACCTCAGGCGGGCCGGTGCGGGCGGTAGATTCGACGCCCCCTTCTGGACGGGGAGCGACCCGCTGCCTTTCCGGAAAACGAAGATCGAGGTCGTCGAGCGGTTCGAGAAGGAGTATTTTTCCCAGCTCCTCCGGATGTTCAGCGGAAACATGAGCAGGGCCGCCCGGCATGCCGGCATCAACATCAAGAACCTCCACGAAAAGATGGCGCGGTATGGTCTGAAGAAGGAAGACTTCAAATAGCGCCCACGGAGCAGGCGTCTGAATGAGGCAGACGGGCGCCGGCCGGCGGTTCCCGCATTGCCGCTATGAATGAATTTTATGGCGGTATTAATTAAATTATGGAAATTTAGATTTGAAATTCCGCCTGTTTTTTGATACAGTTCGCGCGTAGTGCAAGAGGAAACCTGTTTGCGGAACAGAAGCTCTCACCATGAGGAGAGCATATTTTTGAAGGGGGTATTATGGAGAAAAAAACAGTGGGAAAAGTTGTAATCGTGATGGCGGCGTTCCTGATGCTGGCCACCGCGGCTTACGCAGAGATCACGAACACCAGCGGTCTCTACTTCAGGCTCAGGCAGGAGACATGGGACAACATTTTCGACATGAACAAGTCCGATGTTTCAAGTCCAACCCCACCGGCGCGGCCGGATGAGACGTACTGGCGTCTCAAAACATCGGTCTGGGACAAGCTGGACTTCGACAAGCAGTACGGCCTCTTCGCCAAGATAACGAATGAGGCGAGGTACTTCATGACCTCGAATACCGCGGCCCAGGTCGGCCTGGTCGGCGACGAGTTCCTGTTCGACAATCTCTACCTTTACGCCAAGAAACCCGCCGGGATTCCCGTTGATCTTACCATCGGTCGTCAGGATTTCCTCGGCACCTACGGTGAAGGCTTTCTGATCATGGACGGAACGCCGCTTGACGGCTCGCGGACCTTCTATTTCAATGCCGCGAGGGCCCTCGTGACGGTCAATGACCGGTATAATGTCGACCTGGCGTATATCTTCACGCAGGAAAACGACGGCGCTCTCCCTTCGTACAGCTATTATAAGCAGCAGACATTCGGTTTCGAGAAACGGCCCCTCAATTCCTACGATGAGAAGGCAGCCGTGGTCTACGCACGCGGCAAGGTTACGGACAACGTGACCGTTGAGCCCTACTATATCTGGAAGGAAGAAGCGACTCCCACTTCGAGGCCCACGACCTCGAACCCGGCTCTGCGGTTGAACACCTACGGCGTCCGCGCGGTGGTCGGCTTTGGCGAGGGCTGGAAGGCCCGCGCCGAGTATGCACTGCAGTCTGGCGAGTACAACGACGCCGCCTCGACGAAACGCGAAGGCAGCGGCGGGTATGCCTATATCGGCCGCTCGTACGATAAAGTAGCCATGAAACCCTCATGGGACCTGGGCTACATCACCATGTCCGGTGACGATCAGTCGACTACAAACAAAAATGAGGGCTGGGACCCGCTTTTCTCGCGTTATCCGCAGATCAGCGAACTGTACGCGCTCACGCTGGCAACGGAAACCGGCATCCCCGCCTACTGGTCGAACATAAAAATATACCGCGCTCTGGTCAGGATCAACCCGACCGAGGAAACAAGGCTTGAGCTGTCCTACAATATCCTGCAGGCGGACAAGACATTCGCTGCCGGCGCCCTGTTCTCGGGGACCGACAAGGACCGCGGCCAGCTCGTCACCGCGAAGCTGTACCGCAAATTCTCGCCCACCCTCGACGGCTATGTGACGATCGAGCAGTTCCTGCCCGGCGACTTCTACGCTGCGACAAACCAGTTTGACGCCCAGTTTGTGCGCTGGGAGCTGCAGTGGAAGATATGATTTAACAAACAGCGATTTTCAGTTGAACGACCGCCCTGTACCGTAATGGTGCAGGGCGTTTTGTTTTTGAGCGGGCGGTTACGGGATTGTTTCGTAAAGCGGCAACTCCGTTTCCGTCCTTTGTTGACGAAACAAAAAACTCTTGACTTACCCATGGCACTTTGTTATAGTCTGCCTTAAGTTTTTTAAGTTTTTTCCGATATAAGAGAAGCAGAAAGCACTTCACACGCATCAATTCGCATCTTTTGTGTAGCAGTTTGTAATAGTGGCAGATTCAAACGATTCATACTATCAATGATAACCACTATCAGACCTACATATCACACGCGTCACCGCGTCCCTGTTGAGCAGCCGGCCGGCGGCTCATGCAACACCTTATCAGGGCACCTCACACACCGTATTCCTCAGGCAGCAACATTTAAAGTTTATATCAGCTCACCATGCGAACTTGAGTATCAACATCCTCGGCTGCATCGGCATGCTCACCGTCATTGCAAGGAAAGGGGGGGTGGAGTAAACTCATAAAATCAGTTTTTCGTGCCAGCGCAGGTGTTATGTCGCGCAATGTACGAGGTTACCATGTGTTCCGGTAATATCGGCAAAAATCTATTTTAGGGAGGATAAACGATGAAGAAGTTTTTAGCGGCACTTGCAGTACTGGCAATCGCCGGCATGAGCTCCATGGCGTTTGCAGCGGACGTAACTCTTGGCGGTAGCGTTGACATCCGGAGCAGGAATTTAGAAAACACCAGCGACTTTAATGATAACGCGAATGACAAACAAGTGATGACGCAGACCAGAATCCGGCTCGACACGAACGTCAAGGCCGGAGAAGTAAAAGGCAAGATCGCCTTTGAAAGCGACTGGGATAACTGGGGATCGTTTGAAACATATAAGGGCCAGACCTTTCCGGCATCAGCATCATCAGCCACCGGTACGGTTCCCACCGGCTCTAATAAGAGGATAAGCCAGCTCGGCATCCGCGAGGCGTGGCTTTTGACGCCGGTTCCGGGCACGCCTCTTTACCTGAAGGGCGGCCATATGTTCCTGCAGCTCAGCAACGGCTGGTTCTTCCGTTCCCAGAAGAGCGGGTCTGACGCGTGGGTGCTCTACACGGACATCGACAAACTCCATCTCGGCCTCGTTAATGTGAAGGTTTCCGAGGGCGCCATCAACGCGAACGACGACATCGACGCCTATGTCGCGGTCGCCACGTACAAGATCGGCGATTCCATCGCCGGCGTCAACCTCACAGCGTTTAACGACCGGAGAGGTGCAGCTTTCCCTGGTACCACGGAAGTTAATTTACAGAACCTCGGCCTTCACTTCGGCGGCAAGGTGGGCCCCGTCGGCCTAAAGGCCGATCTCGACCTCCAGGCCGGTAAAGCGAAAACCGCAGGAGGCGACGTTAAGTTCAAGACCCCCAATCAGATCGTGGTCCAGGGCTCCGTACCGATTGATCCGGTCACCGTGAATTTCACCGTTGCACGCGGTACCGGCGACAAGTTTAACTCGACCTCGCAGGACACCGAGCAATTCGTTAACTTCCTTGATGCTGATCCGCACTACACCCTGCTGTATGAGTATATTGTCAAGGGTGCCTGCGGCGCGATCAATCAGGGCTTCTGCAACACGACGGCGATCAGCGCCGGCGTCATGTTCGCCGCAACAAAGAACCTTTCTTTGGGCCTCGACGCATGGATGCTGCAGTCGACCGAAGAAGTGGCGAAATACAACGATCCTGCAACAGGGACCAACGACCTCGGCACGGAAATCGACGTGAAGATCAACTGGAAGCTTGCGGACAACGTTACCTGGAACTGGACCCTCGCAACCTTGATGGTCGGCGATGGCCTCGGCAAGGATGACGCAATTGGAGCGCAAGGCGTTCTCAGCATGAAGTTCTAATCATACCAGCTTCGCAGTCGTACTATGCGGCAACAACAGCAACCCCCGGGGGAGTAATCCTCCGGGGGTTTTTTGCGAAAAGAGGCCGGCTTCCTCCCTATACACGAGATATTGCGCGCACCCTGAGACACCGTATTCCCGATAGAACCTTCGGGAATGGCCGTAACCGCGAGCGTTTGATTTGACAATCTCGTAAAAAGTCGTCACTCCGTTTGTCTGGAGTCTTTTTTCCACATTACATAGTGAAAAGAAAGATTCCGGACGCCCTGCACTCGCGCTATGCACTCGTAATCGCTGGGTGCAGGCAAGCCGGAATGACAGGGAAGTGGTATTGTTCGACTTTTTAGGAGGGTTATCAAAGGTTCGAGAAATATAGTCTATATTTTTATCGTCAAATCGCATTAGAACGTCATTCCCGCGAATGCGGGAATCCAGTCTTTTAAAAACTCCTGGATGCCCCCGGCTTACAAATTGCCGGGGCAGGCTCCTCAAGTCCGGCATGACGAAAAAAGGACATTTAAATTAAATACGGACTCTAAATAATTGTGGTTCAGGCGAGTGACTGTTTGAAGAAAATTACGATAGCGGCGCGAAGTGAGAGGGGAGCGGTTTTTACCGCCCCCCCCGTGATGGTTTTATAAAGCTTCTACATCATGGCATTTGCCGCAGGCGTTCGTGTAAGGGATCGGCATCGCCTTTCCGGGCTCGACGCCCTTCACGCCCACGTTGTCTTTTCTCGGCACGTCGAAGATGTGCGCGGTGATGTCGTTCATCCAGTAGTTCTTGCCGTCTTTTTTCGCCAGACCCTTTCCAAAGCCGGCGCCGGTCTGCATGGTCTTTGTATTGTGGCAGTCGACACAGTGGATCTCGGCATGTCCCGTCCCGACCTTGGCGGCGGTATGGGCCTTGATGTCAGCCAGACCTGCGTGGCAGCCTGTGCAGAGCGTGTTCTTCGCGTCCCTCACTTCGGCCCGGAGCTGGTGCTTGACTTCGGTCTTCCCGTGGGAATTGTGGCAGTCGGTGCATATCATGATGTGGCTGCCGTTCCGATATTTCTTCGATTTAATGAAATCGGTGCCCTGCTGGTGATGGGATTTGGAGTGGATCCCGTCGGGCCAAAAATCCTTCTGGGCCGCATCTTCTCTCGAAGTGAAATTCACCAGGAACTCGTTTCTGCTCGTGCCCGGGACCATCATTTTGTTGTCCTTGCTCACCGGCTGGTCGTTCTTCAGATTTCCCTGCGGCCTGCTGTGACACTGTTCGCAGATCACCGAAGCGCGCTCAGGCGCCAGTTTGCGGGGGCTCACGATGGTGGAAGCCTTCTTTTCCTTGGGGGCCTTGGCGTGCTCCGATCCCGGGCCATGGCAGACCTCGCATCCGATATTCAGCTCGTTCGGAATCCCGTCTCCGTCTATGTCCGCCTCGCCGTTCGGGTCGTTGACCGCGCCCGCAACGAAGTCGCCCGCTACCGTGGGGGTAAGGCTGTATCCGGTAAAGTGGCAGGCTGCGCATTCAACCTCGAAGGACTTTTTCTTCGGCGGGTCGGCCAGCTTCCTGGTCTCTTCGTTGAAAAGCCAGTCCGCGTGGTAGTCCCTGAAGGGCTTCCTTCCCCGGTCTGCAAAGCTCTCGTCGCCCATGGTGTTGTACTGGACAAAGGGAAAAAGCTGGCCCCCGGACCGGTAAAGGTATCTCTGCTTATAGAGGCCCCCGCCGTAGGTCATCTCGACCGTGTAGGTCCGAGCCGGGTCGGCCGGGTCCTTCATGTTATCGGTCTTGAATTTCAGCTTGCCGTCCGTGTCCTTGAAGAAGGTGGCGGTAAAGCTCACGGCTGCGGGGTCTGCGGGCGCTTTTTCGGAAATTTGGTATTTATCGAAGCCCCTCTCCTTGTCAAAACCGGAGAAGTAGAACTTCGTGCCGGCAATGAGCTTGTTCAGGCCGTCGTTGAATTTCGGGAACCGCGAATAATCCTGGAGCTTGCCCGGTTTTCCGACTACGGAGATGCCGAGCTTGTGGAGGGTTTTTTTCAGGTCTCCGTACGCAGCGTGGCAGGTCAGGCATTTTGAGGAGCCCACGTAGACGGCGTTGTCCGGGACGCTTCCCGAGAGGAGTATCTTCACGGGTTTTTTGAAGTCCGCGGCGGACATCGCTTTGTTCGACTTGTCCCCGCCTGGAAGATAGGTCTTGTCAGCGGACGCGACGTAGATGAAGTATTTTCCGCTTGCAATACCCGATATCTTGAAACTTCCCTTTTTGTCCGTGGACGCCTTCTGATATTTGTCGATGTTCGCGGCGAGGCTGTCCTCAAGCGGTTCGTCAGTGGGGGAATTCTGCTTCACCTCGAGGGGGGTCTTCCCCATCGCCGCGAC
>JAXIPA010000192.1:0-4039 GCA_045403145.1 Nitrospirota bacterium
GTCCCGCCGGCTATCCCAGAGGCGGCGTGGATCAATAAACCGAAGCCAGCGACCGAGAGTGAGCCGGTTCTACACTAAATTCGGACGCAGGGTGTCTCAAAGTCATTGACAGATTCCGTTTGCGGATCAGCACAGCTTATCGTGACCCATGCATATGAACTTTAAAACACTGCGAACATTATTGCCTTTCTTAATATGCCTTGTCTTGTTTTCTTGCACCAAGAAAACGCGTGAGGATGCCATTGATAGCCATGCTGAGGTTAAAGCATTTGTGAGTTATTTTTTCGTTCCAAGTAGCACTCTCCTAAAGAAACGAACAGAAGTTTTCTCATTACAAGATCAAACCGCTCAACTTCTTCTGAGTACCACCGATATATGCTCTTCTGATAGTCCTTGCAACAGTACAAAAGAATATATTTTTGCGTTCACTCCTAATTTCTTGTTTGAGACAATAAACGGTCGAATAATAGTGTCGGGCGCAGATCCAGATGCTTTCGTTGATGTTTGTGACATAAGAGAGAAAAAAGTTTACCGGGTGCGTCAAACGGGCACAGAAGGTTCCATCTATGGAATCTTTTGGCTTTCTGATTTTTCATTTGTCGTCTACGGCATGGAATCAGACGAGGCTTTTGTAGAGGTATATGATATCAAAGCAAAAGCAAAGACAAGTTATACGATTGATAAGGCGAAAAGAAAAAGCGACGCAGACTTGGATGCATTCTTGATTGCCAAATACGGAAGGATGGAGAGTTTCCGATCGAGCAATGAAAACTAATAGAGAACTTTAGGGACGTAGTGACCGAAATGGACTTGCGGTTCCCCAATGCATATTTCAATTCATAATCGATAGTTGTTTCGATTTAACCGAAGTCCGTGTTTGTAGGTGTACTCAAGAGACACCTTTGCCGTGTCATAGATGTTGATCGGAAGTCCGGGCGCCTGTAATAGTGACTGCAGTTCCTCATCCTTCCCTTCCGTGCATACAACGGCCCGGACCACTCCGCCCTGCTTCACGGCGAGCACCGTGCCGGGAACGCCCGCAGTCTTTTCCAGCGAGGACTCTTCCCAGCGCCGGAGATCTTCCTGGAGCGTCCGGTCGAGGGTTGTCCATATGGTCAGGCCGCCGCGATACACGGGGGATTCGCCGCACAGGGAAACGAGCATCCGCTCCAGCGCGTGCTGAGCGCCAGGTGGGCGATGAGGAGTCTCAGGACTTCCGAAGTCCCCTCCCCGATGGTGAGCAGACGCGCGTCCCTCTCTCGAAATTCTGCTTGCATCAATATACAAAAACTTATATAATTACCAGTGTCAATGAAACCGTTAAATTTCATAGGTACGAGCCTGGACGACCTTCGAAATTTTCCTGAAGAAGCGCGTAAAGCAGCGGGTTTTGAGCTGTATGCTGTTCAGCGCGGACTTGAACCGGGCGATTGGAAACCGATGCCAAGTATTGGGCGCGGTGTTAAAGAAATCCGAATTCACGTTCTTGGGGAATGGCGCGTTATCTACGTAGCCAAAATTCGAAGATGCTGTGCATGTTCTCCATTCATTTCAAAAGAAGAGCCGAAAAACGAATCAGCATGATATTGAAATTGCACGAAAGCGATACAAACAAATTGGAGGGATTGTACTATGAAAGAAGTTGTTAAAAAATCTTCCGGCAATGTGTTTCTTGATCTCGGCTTTCCTCCGGAGGAGGCTGCCATCCTTCAGATGCGTTCTGAGATCATGGCCGATCTTAGGAAATTCATTAAAACTAAAAAGCTGACCCAAGCTAAAGCAGCCGAGATTCTTGGTGTGAGTCAATCACGGGTCTCTGATCTCATACGAGGCAAATGGGAAAAATTCAGTCTGGAAATGCTTATTGCCCTTGCAACGAAGGCCGGCATGCGGATCAGCCTTACAAGGGCCGCATAACGATATGCACTAACCAGGGGATCAAGAGCGGTGCAAGAGGCCGCGCCTCATCCCCGCATTCTATGCACCTATCAACCGGCAATTCGCAGCCTCTTCGATGGGTCGTCGATTCAAGTTAGCAGGTGTGCTTCACGAGAGACGGGCTTGGACAGCAATGAAGAAGCAGTAAGAACATGCGTTTGTGTCGGTTCATTGCTCTCGCGGAGCCGAACCGGCTACGGTTTTAAACCGGCCCGGTGCGCCGTACGGTCATGGTCAGGGCTGATCGGACTCCTCCGGAGGTGACGTGAAAATGATCTGCTCGCGGGTCACCGCTGAAGGCGATACTCCATCCACTCCATATCCGTGGTAGGGAGACCCGAAGGACTCGAGTTCCGCCCGGAGTTCCTCTTCATTCCCCCCCGCGCATAGCAGCGCCCGTATCCGGCCGTCCTCCCGGACCGCAATGACCCCTGATGGTCCTCCTGACGCGTCCGTATCGGCCCGGTCATTCCCGTGCCGGAGACCGTCCTGGAGCGATTTATCCAGGGTGGTCCTGATCGTAAGGCCGTTTCGGTACAGCGCATTCTCCCCGTACAGGGAAACGAGCACCTGCTCCAGCGCCTGCTGATAACAGGGCCTGCCGTTCTTGCCGGTGAGCGCGCCGAAGTCGAACCTGCCGCTCCCGTCCTGCCGGAGCTGAACCGGGGACGCGAGGGCCGCGTCGTACTCCTCCTGGGTGATCTGTTTTGCCTGCCGCATGTTGAACAGCACCCGTTCCTGCCGGCCCGTTGCCTTGTTCATCCTCTTGAAGGGATTATAGTAGCGCGGGTTCGGGAGCATCCCGGCCAGAAGAGCGGCCTCGCCGGGGTTCAGCTCCTGCGCGTGCTTTTCAAAATAGAAACGGCTCGCCGCCTCGATGCCGTAGACGTTGTCCCCCCACTCGACCTCATTCAAATAGATCTCGAGGATCCTCCGCTTGGTGAGGATGTCTTCGGCCTTTCTCGCAAGGACGAACTCACGCAGTTTCCTGGTGATCGTTTTTTCCTTGGAGAGCAGGACATTCTTGATCATCTGCTGGGTGATGGTGCTGCCGCCTCGGGCGAACTTTTTTTTCCGTACGTCGTGGCGCAAGGCTTCCCAGACGGCCTGGTAATTCACGCCGTCGTGGCCGAAGAACGTGTCGTCCTCGGCGATCACCACGGCTCGAATAACGATAGCAGGGAGAGATGAGATGGGGACCCAGATCCGGAACTTTCGGTCGTAAAAGTGGGTCAGGAGGCTGCCGTCCTTGTCAAGCACCTCGGCTGACGCAGCCGGACGGTAGTGCTTGAGCACGGAAACGTCGGGGAGATCGGAAAGGACAAGGTAGAACCACAGAATAATTATCAGGACGGACAGGGCGAGGACCCCGAGTCCGGCAAAAAGCAGTTTTTTCATTGTATGACGCTATTTCTTCTCTTCGTCGCGAGGCCCGCGGGGTTTGTCATCCCTTCTACAGAAGGAACCGGGTTCCTCTCCTCAGCCCCATCCGATGCCGCGATTGAACCTGCTGATGGCGAGGACGATGATGACGAGAATGAGGGCTGCTGTTATAAAATCAGACATAATGCGCCTTCCGTGAGATACTGCATGATCCTTTACTTCTACTTCGCCGCCATCATGTCCTTCAGGAGTTGAAGGGCCGCGGGGTCACTCCAGTCCCGGGAACCGATCACCTTGTACCGCACAATGCCTTCACGGTCCACGAGGTAGGTCTCGGGGAACTTGAAGGTGCCGTAGAGATTTGCAACTGACCGGTCGGGATTGAGCAGTACGGGTACGCTCAGCCGGTTCTTCCGCATGAATGCCGTCACCGCCTCGCCGCCGCCCTCGTCGACGCTGATGGCCAGCATCGCGAAATCCGCGCCCAAGAGGTTCTGCTGGAGTTTCGCGAGAGTCGGGAGTTCCTCCACGCACGGAGGGCACCACGTGGCCCAGAAATGGACCATCACGACCTTGCCGCGGAGCTCGGCGAGGCTGACCTGCCTTCCGTCCGGGGCCGGAAGATTGAACTCGGGCGCCCGGTCGCCCTGGGTAATGATCTTTTTCCCACCGGTCCCCTTCCGCTCCATTAAAATGTAGCCCGCCGCAAAGAGGGCGA
>JAXIPA010000246.1:0-9334 GCA_045403145.1 Nitrospirota bacterium
GTTACGAGCTTGCGTAGTGCAGGGTGTCCGGAATCGTAGTTGCCTTGCGACGAATAAATCAAAACAGATTCCGGTCAAGCCGGAATGACGGCCAAAAAAAACATTATGCCCAAACACTTCGCGGTTTACATTATGGCCAATGACAGGCCGACGTTATACATTGGAGTGACTAACGACCTCATTCGCAGAGTCTATGAGCACAAAAATGATTTGCACCAGCTTCACAGCCAAATACCGTCTGCATAGACTCGTCTATTACGAACTTTGCGAAGATAGCCGCAATGCCATTATCAGAGAGAAACAATTGAAGTACATGGGTAGGCAGGAAAAATTGGAGCTTATCAGAAAGAACAATCCCGCGCTGCGGGACCTGTACGAAGATATTACAGGAATATTCCGCTCAAGCCGGAATGACATTTTGCGGAATGCGAGATGAACTGGCTCTTTTTTTGCCGTCATTCTGGCTTGTCCAGAATCGGGCTTGATTTATCCATCAGAAGACAAATACGATTCCGGGCAAGCCGGAACGACAGGAAAATATTATCGGACGACTTGTTGCGTGGTGATCCAATATACTCATGCGCTGGTCCAAATATGACAATGCCGGGCTCAAAATAGACCGGCTAAATTGACCCATTTTAAATCCTTCATCTTTAACTAATTTGCTATGTCTTTGTTTATTAGCATTTTTCCGCATCATGCTGCCATGGTATCGATTTTGCTTGATTATCCTGGCTGTGATTATGCCCTTTTTCGTCAATTTTCCACAAAGACATCCCGATCACCATCTAAGACGAGTTTCCATGGAAGGTTTTAAAATTCAAACAATCTTGATGGTTTCGTAAAAAGTCGTCATTCCCGCTGGTTCATAGCCTGCCCCGGCATGCTTAAAGCCGGGGGGAATCGTAGTGCCACATAACGCACTGAAAAAAAAGGATTCCGGACACCCTGCATTACGCTTCGCTCGTAACCGCTGGGTGCAGGCAAGCCGGAATGACACCTTAGAGGCTATTCTCGACTTTTTACGAGTTCATCAATCTTGCAGATCGACTAAAACTTACTGGTCGGTTCAGGCTGTAAGCCTGAACCACCAAGCGATTTCTATGGTTTCTACAATTTCAATGCATAGCTATTGATATATAAGGGAGGAGCCGCAAATATGAAAAAAAAGAATCCCGAGGTAAAAGCACCGAATCCGCAGGCAGGCCTGACAGCGGAGGAGCAAAGACAGGCATCCCAGTATGCCCGAAGTCTGATCGAGGCCTCTCTTGACCCCCTGGTCACGATCAGCCCTCAAGGTAAGATCACCGACGTGAATGAAGCAACCATAAAGGTAACCGGCGTTCCCCGGGACAAGCTCATCGGAACGGACTTTTCCAATTACTTCACCGAGCCCGAGAAGGCGCGGGAAGGCTACCAGCAGGTCTTTGCAAAGGGCTCCGTCACCGACTATCCGCTCACCCTCAGGCATAAGGAAGGCAATCTGACGGACGTGCTCTATAACGCGTCGGTTTACCGCGACGTGCAGGGCAACGTCCTCGGCGTGTTCGCGGCCGCGCGCGACGTCACCGAACAGAGGCAGGCGTCCCAGTATGCCAGGAGTCTGATCGAGGCGTCTGTTGACCCCCTGGTCACGATCAGCCCCGAAGGCAAGATCACCGACGTGAATGAAGCGACCATCAAGGTATCGGGCCTACTCCGCGACAATCTCATCGGCACGGACTTTTCGAACTACTTCACCGAGCCTGAGAAGGCGCGGGAAGGCTACCAGCAGGTCTTTGCAAAAGGCTCCGTCACCGACTACCCGCTCACCATCAGGCACAGGGAAGGCCGGCTCACGGACGTTCTCTATAATGCCTCGGTTTACAAGGACGTCATCGGCAAGGTCCTCGGCGTGTTCGCGGCCGCGCGCGACGTGACCGAACAGAGGCAGGCGTCCCAGTATGCCCGGAGTCTGATCGAGGCGTCTGTTGACCCCCTGGTCACGATCAGCCCCGAAGGTAAGATCACCGACGTGAATGAAGCGACCATAAAAGTGACCGGCGTCCCCCGGGACAAGCTCATCGGAACGGACTTTTCGAACTACTTCACGGAGCCGGAGAAGGCGCGGGAAGGCTACCAGCAGGTCTTTGCAAAGGGCTCCGTCACCGACTACCCGCTCACCATCAGGCACCGGGAAGGCCGGCTCACCGACGTTCTCTATAATGCCTCGGTCTACCGCGACGTGCAAGGCAACGTCCTCGGCGTGTTCGCCGCCGCGCGCGACGTGACCGAACAGAGGCAGGCGTCCCAGTATGCCAGAAGCCTGCTCGAAGCGTCTCTCGACCCCCTGGTCACGATCAGCCCCGAAGGTAAGATCACCGACGTGAATGAAGCGACCATGAGGGTTACGGGCACTTCCCGGGACAAGCTCCTCGGGACGGACTTCTCCAACTACTTTACCGAGCCTGAGAAGGCGCGGGACGGCTATCAGCAGGTCTTCGCCAAGGGCTCCGTCACCGACTACCCGCTCACCATCAGGCACAAGGACGGCAAACTGGTGGACGTTCTCTATAACGCCTCGGTGTACAAGGACGTCACCGGCAAGGTCCTCGGCGTGTTCGCGGCAGCCCGCGACGTGACGGAATCCAAGGGCGTCATGCGCGAGTTTGCCGAGATGAAGAACTTTCTCGACAATATTCTGCAGAGCTCGACCAAGTACTCCATCATCGGTAAAGATCTCGACCACAAGATCCTCTCCTGGAACGAGGGGGCGCGCAGGAATTACGGATATTCGGCGGACCAGATCCTCGGAAAAGACTCGAGCATCCTTCATACGCCTGAGGACATAAAGTCCGGGGCCGTTGATTCGATGCTCGACATGGCCCATGAAAAGGGCCTGGCCGAGGGCGAATTCACGCGCGTCCGGAAGGACGGCTCCCGCTTCGTGGCGAGCGTCGTCGTCACGCGCCGGAACGATTCTTCGGGAAATCCCATCGGCTACCTGCTCATGAGCAACGACATCTCGGAAAAGAAGCTGGCGGACGAACAATTGCGTCAGGCCGCGCAGTATGCCAGGAGTCTCATCGAGGCCTCTCTCGACCCCCTGGTCACGATCAGCCTCGAAGGAAAGATCACCGACGTGAATGAAGCAACCATAAAAGTGACCGGCGTCCCCCGGGACAAGCTCATCGGAACGGACTTTTCAGACTACTTCACGGAACCTGACAAGGCCAGAAAAGGGTACGAGCAGGTCTTCGCAAAGGGGTTCGTTACCGACTACCCGCTCACCATCAGGCACAAGGACGGCCGGCAGATAGATGTTCTGTATAATGCGTCGGTCTACCGTGACGCGGAGGGCAACGTCCTCGGCGTTTTCGCCGCCGCGCGCGACGTCACGGAGCAGAGGCAGGCGTCCCAGTACGCCAGGAGTCTGATCGAGGCGTCTTTGGATCCTCTCGTAACGATCAGCCCCGAAGGAAAGATCACGGACGTGAATGAAGCGACCATGAAGGTAACCGGCATTCTCCGGGACAGGCTCATCGGGACGGACTTTTCGAACTACTTCACGGAGCCCGAGAACGCCCGAAAGGGATACGAGCAGGTCTTTGCCAAGGGGTCCGTCACCGACTATCCGCTCACCATCAGGCACAAGGCCGGCCGGCTCACGGACGTTCTCTATAACGCGTCGGTTTACCGCGACGCGCAAGGCAGGGTCCTCGGCGTGTTCGCGGCCGCGCGCGACGTGACCGCTCAGAAAGAAGCCGAGTCGAAGATCGCCGAACAGCGCGCGCGTGAAGAGCAGCGCACCCGCGAACTCGAAAGGCTGGCGGAACTCGAACGGTTCCAGAAGCTTACCGTCGGAAGAGAGCTCAAGATGATCGAGTTGAAGAAGGAGATCGAAGAGCTCCAGAAGGAAAATAATACGCTGCGCAAAACCGTGCCTATGGAGAGGGCCGAGTTATGATCGCGGAAGTCATAGATGCGACGAAGGAAAGAGAGTTAAGCAGCGAGACCTACACCAAGGCGATCCTGAACATCCTTGAAGACTTTTCCGAGGAAAAGAGCCGTCTTGAACAAACCCAGAGGGCGATGCTGAATATCGTGGAAGATTCCTCCGCGGAGAAGAGGAGCCTCGAAGGAACGCAGAGGGCGGTCACGAACATCCTCGATGACTTCACGACAGAGAAGGCCCGTCTTGAAGAGACCCAGCGGGCGATCCTGAATATCATGGAAGATTCTTCCGCGGAAAAGAGGAACCTCGAAGGGGCGCAAAGGGCGGTAACGAACATCCTCGACGACTTCACCGGAGAGAAGGCCCGCCTCGAGGAGACCCAGAAGGCCGCCCTCAACATCCTCGACGACTTTACCGGAGAAAAAGCCCGGCTCGAGGGAGCGCAGAGGGCCATGCTCAATCTGCTTGAGGATTTCGACTGGGAGCGGGTGAAAACGGAGGCTGCCCGAAGTGAGCTGCAGCTATCCAACGCGCAACTCCGGGCCGAAATGGAGGAGCGCAAAAAGGTTGAAGATCAGGTCAAAAGGTCGCTCAGCGAGAAAGAAGCGCTTCTCAAGGAAATACACCACCGCGTCAAAAACAACCTCCAGATCATCCAGAGCATGCTGAATCTTCAGCTTCCTCAGATCAAGGACGAGAGGGCAATCGCCCTGTTCAAGGAAAGCCAGAACCGGGTGTACTCCATGGCGCTTATTCATGAAAAACTGTACCAGTCCGAGTCGCTGGCGAAGATCGACTTTCACGAATATATCAAAAGCCTGACGAGTTACCTTTTCCTTTCTTATGGGGCGACCGGCAGGGCCATTCGTTCGAAGATCCTCGTGAAAGACATTTCCCTCGACGTGGACACGACGATCCCCTGCGCCCTGATCATCAATGAACTGGTCTCGAATTCCCTGAAGCACGCCTTTCCGATTTCGAGACGCTCCGATGAGGCGGGTGAAATCCGCATCGGCCTGGGCCGTCAAAACGACAACAGTTTCCTGCTGACCGTCAGTGACAACGGCGTGGGACTGCCGGCGGACTTTGAAGTGCAAAACAGCAGTTCCCTGGGATTGAAGCTGGTCGGCGCCCTGGCAAGGCAGCTCGACGGCAGCATTCATATCAACAGAGGCGGCGGGACCGAATTTACGATTTCCTTTGCGGCAAAGAACGAGAGAGGAGCCTGAAAATGCGGGATGCAAAGATACTGATCGTGGAAGACGAAGCCATCGAGGCGATGGACATACAACAAAGACTGGCAAGCCTGGGATATCCCTTGCCCGATATCGCCCATAACGGTGAGGAAGGCGTCAGGAAAGTGGAGGAGACGCAGCCCGACCTCGTGTTGATGGACATCATGATGCCCGGAAAACTGGACGGCGTGGCCGCCGCCGCACGGATCAGGTCACGCTTCGATATTCCGATCATCTTTCTTACCGCCTATGCCGATGACAACACTCTTCAGCGCGCGAAGGAAACCGAGCCCTACGGCTATGTAGTCAAACCTTTCCAGGAGAGGGAATTGCGCATTACCGTGGACATGGCCCTCTACAAACACGCAATGGAAAGGAAGCTGCGGGAGAAGGAAAAGTGGTTTGAAACGACTCTCAGGAGCATCGGAGACGGCGTGATAGCGACGGATGCAAAGGGCATGATAACCTTCATGAATCCCGTTGCCGAGGAGCTGATGGGCTGGAAGCTTGAAGAAGTGCGGCAAAAGAACCTGACGGAAGTGTTCAACATCGTGAACTGTGAAACACGCAAGCAGGTGGAAAATCCGGTAACGAGGGTGATCCGCGAGGGCGTCATCGTAGGACTGGCAAATCATACCGTGTTGATATCCAGAGACGGGAAGGAAGTATCGATCCATGACAGCGCGGCCCCGATCAGGGACGATAAAGGAAATATCATCGGCGTCATCCTGGTGTTCAGCGATATAACGGAACGCGAAAACACACAGAAGGCGCTGAAGCACGCAAACGCCGAGCTCGAAGCGGCAAACCGGGAGCTTGAGTCCTTCATTTACTCCGTATCGCACGATCTGCGCGCCCCGCTGCGGACAGTGTCGGAATTCGCCAGAATCCTGATGGAAGATTATTCCGACAATCTGAACGAGGAGGGAAAGAACTATCTGATCCGGGTCGGCAAGGGGGCCGGGAAGATGAACCGGCTGATCGAAGACCTGCTGTATCTTTCGCGCATCACCCGGCAGGATCTCGTGCGGTCCGACATCAACATGGAGAAGATAGCCGAGAGGATCGTCACGGAACTTCGGGACGCGAGCAGAGACAGGCGTGTCGAGGTGGAAATTCAGCCCAGCCTGAAAGCTCATGCCGACCCGCGGCTGATGGAAGTCGCCCTTTCGAACATCATCGGCAATGCCTGGAAGTTCACGTCGAAAACGGAGAAAGCCCGCATTGCGTTTGGGGCCGTGGACAGCCCATTGCGGATTGCGGAATGCCCCATCTCCGGCGAAAGCGCCGGGACAGGCGGATTGCGGGATGAAACCGCGATAGAACAGATAAAGGGCAAGACGGTTTATTATGTGAAAGACAACGGCGCGGGGTTCGACCAAAACCATGCGGAGAAGATGTTCTGGCCGTTCCAGCGTCTCCATACGGAACGGGAGTTCGAGGGCATGGGGATCGGCCTCACCATCGTCGAGCGGGTCATCCGCCGCCACGGCGGGAAGATCTGGGCCGAGGGGGAACCGGGAAAAGGCGCGACGGTGTATTTCACGGTGGGATGATACGATTGCGGATTGCCCCGGCTCTTGCGAAAACGCCGGGACAGGCGGATTTCCATCAGAAGGCAAATACGATTCCGGTAAAGCCGGAATGACTGCGAAAGCAGCAGGCAGGAGTGTTTTATGCGACACACGATTCTGATCGTCGATGACGATCCTGACGACATAGAGATCACCAGGCGTGTCCTGGAGAAGAGCGGACGGGCACTGGAGGTCCGGTCGGCCGCGAGCGGCGAGCGCGCCGTCCAGCTTCTGCAAAAAGGCGGAGACTTGCCGTCGCTGTTACTGATCGACCTGAAAATGTGCGGCATGAGCGGCATCGACACCCTGCGCCATATCCGCGCCGACGAACGTCTGAAGCACATCCCCCTGATCATCGTCACGAATTCAGCCCTCGAGTCGGACATGCGGAAGGCCTACGAGGCGGGAGCGGACAGCTTTATTCACAAGGCCTTCGACATTGACCAGTTCAGCAAAGAGATAAACGCCCACCTGGATTTCTGGCTGATATAATACTATTGCGGATTTCGGATTGCGGATTGCGGAATGAGAACCATGAATAAGGACGATCTGAGAAAACGGACAAAAAAATTTGCGCTGGATGCGATCCAGTTCGTCGAATCGCTTCCCAAGGGGAGAACTGCGGAGATTCTTGGCAGGCAGTTGATAAGGTCAGGCACATCTGTTGGGGCAAATTATCGGGCGGCATGCAGGGCGCGCTCAACTGCGGATTTTATTGCGAAAATGGGCATCGTGGAAGAAGAGGTCGATGAGTCCGTCTACTGGCTGGAACTGTTGGTAGACTGTAGCATCTATTAGGACGGCAAGAGGACGTGGTAAATGAGCAGTCGTTTGATTGATACTCCGCAATCCGAAATCCGCAATCCGAAATTGCTCATCATCGCCGTCCTGATCACCGCCGGCCTGTACGCGAGCAGTCTGTACAGTTACCTGCTCTTCCACAGCCTCGTGGAGTTGTTCAGTATTCTTACGGCCTTCGTGATTTTCGTCCTCGCCTGGCATACACGCCGCATACAGGACAACCAATACCTGCTGTTCATCGGGATCGCATGGCTTTTCGTGGGCGCCATCGAGCTGCTCCATACCCTTGCCTACAAAGGCCTGGGAATCTTTTCCGGGTATACGGCAGATCTGCCGACCCAGCTCTGGATCGCTTTCCGCTACCTTGCAGCCGTCTCTTTTCTTGTGGCCCCCTATTTCATCGCAAGAAAGGCGGACGTGCGAAAAATTTTCACGGTCTACCTTGTCATTTCCGTCATCCTGGTTCTGGCGATATTCTCCGGGCGGTTCCCCTCCTGCTTCATCGAAGGCACGGGACTGACGCCGTTCAAGGTCTACAGCGAATACGCCATCATCGTTATCTTCCTGGCCGCCCTCGGCCTGCTCGTCCGGAACCGGGAGTCCTTCGACTCCCGTGTGCTGCGCTTGATGGCCGGCGCGATCCTGGCGTCCATTCTTTCCGAGCTTTCGTTCACGCAGTACGTCAGCGTGTTCGGTCTTGCGAACATGATCGGCCATTTCTTCCTGCTCGCCTCCACGGTGTTCATCTACCGGGCCGTCGTGGTTACGGGCATCGAGGAGCCTTCCCGACTTCTGTTCCGGAACCTGAAGCTGAGCGAGGAAAAAGTCACCAGCCTGAATGCGGAACTGCGGCTGAACGTCGCCCGGCTCGAGGAGGCCAATAAGGAACTGGAGGCCTTCAGCTACTCCGTGTCCCACGACCTGCGGGCGCCGCTCAGGACCATCGACGGATTCGGCGGGATCCTTCTGGAGGATTACTCCGGCAAACTTGACGACCAGGCAAAAGGGTACCTCGGCAGCATACGCGCGGCCAGCCAGCGCATGGCCCGGCTCATCGACGCTCTGCTGAACCTGTCGCGCGTCGGGCGCAGCGAGCTGCACAGGATCGGCGTGGACCTGAGCGCCATGGCCCGGAACATCGCGGAAGGCCTCAAAAAGACGCAGCCGGAACGGGACGTGGAGTTCATGGTTGCCGACGGACTGAAGGTCGATGGAGACGAGCGGCTTCTCCGCGTCATGATGGACAACCTCCTTGACAATGCCTGGAAATTCACGGGAAAGCACAACCGCGGACGGATCGAATTCGGCGCTATGCAGACGGACGGGAAGCCGGCCTATTTCGTGAAGGACAACGGGGCCGGGTTCGACACTACCTATGCGGACAAGCTGTTCGTTCCGTTCCAGCGTCTGCACTCGACCGGCGAATTTCCCGGAACCGGCATCGGCCTGGCAACGGTGCAGCGGATCGTGCACCGCCACGGCGGCAGGATCTGGGCCGAGGGAGAGGTCGGCAAGGGAGCGACGTTTTACTTCACGTTGTAAAAGCAGTTCATAGTTTCGAATCTCAAGTCTGATAAAAAGTCTATATACGCCCATTATTCGTCATTCCGGCTTGCCTGCACCCAGCGGTTACGAGCGAAGCGTAATGCAGGGTGTCCGGAATCCTTCTTTTTCAGTGTCATGTGCGGCAATACGATTCCCCCCGGCTTTAAGCATGCCGGGGCAGGCTATGAACCAGCGGGAATGACGGCTTTTTACGGAAATCGTGGCATTTTATAATCGAGCCGTTT
>JAXIPA010000066.1:0-10891 GCA_045403145.1 Nitrospirota bacterium
GGGAAAAGCGCGTTCTGGACGAGTTGGACAAATGCCTGGTCCTCAGGCTGAGCTGGGTATTCGGCCCGGGCAGACAGAACTTCATCTTCAAACTTACACAGTGGGCGGCAAGCAACGAGTTCCTCAAGATCGCCTGCGACGAGTTCTCGGTGCCGACCTATACGGGCACCGTGGTGGACGTCACACTCAAAGCCCTCGACCAGGGCCTGACCGGCAGGTATCATCTCACGAACAGCGGTTTCTGCTCCCGGTACGAATGGGCAAGGTTGGTTTTAAACAGTCTGGGCATCAGGAAATTCATCAGGCCCGTTTCCATGGACGCATTCAACCTCCCGGCGAAACGGCCGAAGTTCTCAGCCATGGACAACGGGAGGATCGCCGGCCTGTTGAACATGCCCATTCCCGTCTGGGACGAGGCGGTCAGATCATTTTTGAACGAAGGCGGATTGACTCATGAACCGTAACGGCAAACAGGCATCAGCGTCCCCCGATCCACGGACAGCGAACATCCTCGTGACCGGCGGCGCCGGCTTCATCGGGTCCAATTTCATCAGATATGTTTTTGAAAAAAGCGGGTTCACGGGCTCACTCGTCAACTACGACAAGCTGACCTATGCCGGCAACCTCATGAACCTGTCGGACATCGACAAAAAATTCGGCGGCACGGGCTACTTTTTCGAACGCGGAGACATCAGGGATTACCAGACGATCAAGGAGGTCATCGCGAAACACCGGATCAGCATCATCGTCCACTTTGCGGCTGAAAGCCATGTGGACCGTTCCATCTTCGGGCCGAAGGAATTCGTCGAAACCAACGTCAACGGCACCTTCAGCCTGATAGAGGCCGCACGCCAACTCTGGCAGGAGCGGACCGACGTGCGGTTCCACCATATCAGCACCGACGAGGTCTATGGGTCCCTCGGCGAAACAGGCGCCTTTTTCGAAACGACGCCCTATGACCCGCGCAGTCCCTACTCCGCGTCCAAGGCGGCCTCGGACCATCTGGTACGGGCCTACTTCCATACCTACGGCCTCCCCGTGACCGTTTCGAACTGCTCGAACAACTACGGGCCCTATCATTTCCCGGAGAAACTGGTCCCGCTCGTCATCCTGAACGCCGTCGAAGGAAAGCCTCTGCCGGTCTACGGCGACGGCATGAACGTACGCGACTGGCTCTATGTCGAAGACCACTGTGAAGCGGTGTGGCGGATCCTCGAAAAGGGCAGGGTGGGCGAGACCTATAACATCGGTGGAGAATGCGAGAAGCGGAACATCGAGGTGGTCAATTCGATCTGCGCTGTGCTGGAGGAACTTCGCCCCACAGGGGATAATCCTTCAATCCGCAATCCGAAATCCGAAATCCGAAATTACCGGGACCTCATCACCTTCGTCGGCGACCGTCCCGGCCACGACCGCCGCTACGCCATCAACTGCGACAAGATCAAAACAGAACTGGGCTGGACACAGCGTCACGGGTTCGAGGACGGTCTGCGCGAGACGGTTGCCTGGTACCTCCGCAACACCGAATGGGTGAATAACATCAGGAGCGGAGAATACACAAAATGGATAGAGAAGAACTATACATCCAGGTTGTGAAGACGGTTCACTGTTCAACGATTTGAGGTAGTTCGTAAACGAATTTATTGTCATTCCCGCGAACGCGGGAATCCATTTTGAAGTTTGTCATAAACAGCCAGTGGATACCTGCTCCCCGATTTAATCATTCGAGGACAAGTTTCGCAGGTATGACAACAGGCGGAAGAAGAAAGGACATCCATGAGAATTTCAGTAATCGGCACAGGCTACGTCGGTCTGGTGACCGGCACGTGTCTCGCCGAGAGCGGCAATGATGTCGTCTGCATGGACATCGACAAGAGAAAGATCGAGAAGCTCAACTCCGGCGTCGTGCCCATTTATGAACCGGGTCTTGAGGAGCTGATCAAACGGAACGTCAGCCACGGCCGGCTGGGCTTTACCACGGACATGGCCAAGGCGGTGCGTCATGGGGAACTGATCTTCATCGCCGTCGGCACGCCACCCGGAGAAGACGGGTCCGCGGACCTCAAATACGTGCTCCTCGCGGCAAAAGCGATCGGGAAGCACATGAACGGGTACAAGGTCGTCATCAACAAGAGCACGGTCCCCGTGGGTACGGCGGACAAGGTCAGGGCCGCTGTCGCGAACGAAACCAGGTTCAAGTTCGACGTCGTTTCCAATCCGGAATTTCTCAAGGAAGGGGCCGCAATCGAAGACTTCATGAAACCGGACAGAGTGGTGATCGGCGCCGACTCAGCGAAAGCCGTGGAAATCATGGAGGAGCTTTACACGCCCTTCGTCCGCAAAGGGGACCGCATCCTCGTCATGGACGTCAAAAGCGCGGAAATGACAAAATACGCGTCGAACGCGATGCTCGCGACCAAAATATCGTTCATCAATGAAATGGCGCTCATCTGCGCCGGTCTCGGCGCCGACATAGACAGCGTTCGCAGGGGCATGGGCTTTGACCGCCGGATCGGTTTCGAGTTCCTCTTTCCCGGCGTGGGATACGGCGGTTCCTGTTTTCCGAAAGACGTGAAGGCGCTTGCTCAAACGGCAAAAGAGTGCTGTGTCGACGCCAAGGTCCTGCAATCCGTTGAATCGGTGAACGAACGCCAGAAAAGACTGCTCTCGGACATGATCCTTCGCCATTTCACCGGCAAAGCGGCGAAGACCGGAAGCGTCGCAAAAAAACCTCTCGCGGGAAAAACGATTGCGGTCTGGGGCCTTTCGTTCAAGCCGCGCACCGACGACATGCGGGAAGCCCCGTCGGTAGTCATCATCAACAATCTTCTTCGCGCCGGGGCCGCGGTCAGGGCGCACGATCCTGTGGCGATGGAGGAAGCACGTAAGATTTTCAAGAACAGGATACGGTATCTGGATGACGACTATGAGACGCTTCAGGGATCCGATGCCCTTGCGGTCGTGACCGAGTGGAGTGAATTCCGGACGCCTGATTTTCAGAAAATAAAACAGCTCCTGAAAAAACCGGTCATTTTCGACGGAAGGAACATCTACAATAAGGAAGAGCTCCGGAAGCGGGGTTTCACGTATTACGGCATTGGGAGAAGATGAGCATAGCGCATGGCGCATAGAGCATGGCGTAAAGATACTACGCTATGCGCTTCGCGCTCTGCTCTCTGAAGTTAACAAGGAGAAATCAATGCGAATACTCGTAACCGGCGGCGCCGGTTTTTTAGGGTCCCACCTTTGCGAACGCCTGCTGAACGACGGGCATGAAGTGATCTGCCTGGACAATTTTTTCACCGGCAGAAAGAAAAACCTGCGGCGCCTCATGAGCAACCCGGACTTCGAACTCATCCGGCATGACGTCACGCTCCCGGTCCTGGTCGAAGCTGACCGCATCTTTCATCTGGCCTGCCCAGCGTCGCCCATCCATTACCAGTACAACGCCATCAAGACCATCAAGGCCAACGTGATGGGCACGATCAATATGCTCGGCATCGCCAAGCGGGTCCGGGCGAGGATCCTCTTCGCGTCCACGTCGGAGGTGTACGGCGACCCCGCGGTGCACCCGCAAACAGAGGACTACTGGGGCAATGTGAACACCATCGGCATCCGGAGCTGTTACGACGAGGGCAAGCGGGTGGCGGAGACCCTGATGATGGACTACCATCGCCAGAACGGCGTCGATATCCGGATCGTGCGCATCTTCAATACCTACGGACCCCGCATGCTCGCGGACGACGGCAGGGTCGTCTCCAACTTCATCATCCAGGCCTTGAAGGGAGAGGACATTACGGTCTACGGCAGGGGCTCGCAGACCCGCTCGTTCTGCTACGTCGATGACCTGATCGAGGGGTTGGTCCGCATGATGGACGTGGAAAAATTTACGGGCCCCGTGAACCTGGGGAACCCGGAAGAGTACACGATCCTCGAGCTCGCGCAAAAGATCATCGCCATGACGGGTTCGAAATCGAAGATCTCCTACAAGCCGCTTCCTTCCGACGACCCGACGCAGCGCCAGCCGGACATCACACTCGCAGGACAAAAGCTCGGGTGGAAACCTGCTGTCTCCGTGACCGAAGGCCTGACGAGGACCATCGAGTATTTCAGAAAAGAACTCAATAACCCCTAAACGGGAAGAAATTTTGCCACAGAGGACACAGAGGGCACGGAGAAAAGCTTAAATGTTGTTATAATTCCATTTTCATTCTTGTTTCCCTCTGTGTTCTCAGTGATCTCTGTGGCTGAAAAGTTTTCCGGCTGGGTCAGGATTTAGTTATTGAGATTCAGTGTTTATGGCGTCTTTCCATGAAAAATAAAATCATTGCCATCATCCCCGCCCGCTACGGCTCCACCCGCTTTCCCGGCAAGGCGCTCGCCAGGATCAAGGACAAACCCATGATCCAGTGGGTCTATGAGCGCACAAAACAATCGCGCCTGGTCAACGGGGTCGTCGTTGCGACCGATGACGAACGCATCATGCGCGCCGTCGCTTCCTTCGGCGGCGAAGCGGTCATGACCTCCTCCTCGCACCAGACGGGGACGGACCGGATCGCCGAGGTCGCGCGGGCGATCGACTGTGGGCTCGTGGTGAACGTGCAGGGCGACGAACCGCTTATCCGGCCCGAGATGATCGATGAGGCCGTCCTACCGCTCGTCGAGGACCCTTCCATCCCCATGGGCACGCTCGGCAAAAAGATCGAGAACCCGGCAGAGGCGTTCGATCCGAACGTGGTCAAGGTGGTCTTCGACAGAAACGGTTTTGCTCTCTATTTTTCCCGCGCGCCCATCCCCTGGGACCGCGATCGCTGGGCGGGGAAAAAATCCTTCGCGGAACTGACCCCGGACAGCGCGATGTACAAGCATATCGGGCTGTACGTATATCGACGCGATTTTCTGCTGCGCTACTCAGGAATGCCCCAGACCGCGCTGGAAACAGTCGAAAAGCTGGAGCAGCTTCGCGCGCTGGAACACGGCCACCGGATCAAGGTGGTCGCCACCAGGCACGAGTCCTTTGGTGTTGACATCCCGGAGGATTTGAGTAAAATACTGAGTTGTCTTGATGATACATAACCACTCGGGACTTTGGAACCACAGGTCCCGCGATGACGCAGGACACGCGGTTTAAAATCAAGCCAGGCTCTCCCTTCAGTGTTGATCTGTGAGTCACGATAAAGTCGTGACCTGTGGTTATATTATTCAATGAGAGGCGTCATGGAAAAGAAAAAGAACCCGACGAAATACATCTTCGTTACCGGCGGCGTCGTTTCATCGCTCGGAAAGGGCCTTGCCGCGTCCTCTATCGGAGCGCTCCTCGAAAGCAGGGGTCTGAAGGTCACCTTCCTCAAACTCGACCCCTATATCAATGTGGATCCGGGGACCATGAGTCCTTTTCAGCACGGCGAGGTGTTCGTGACCGATGACGGCGCCGAGACGGACCTGGACCTCGGGCACTACGAGCGCTACACCGGCGTCACCACCGGCCAGAAGAACAATTTCACCTCGGGCAGGATCTATAACAACGTCATCACCAAGGAGCGCAGGGGGGACTACCTCGGCGGCACGGTGCAGGTCGTGCCCCACATCACCGACGAGATCAAGCGCGCCATCACCGACCTTGCGGACGATGAAGACGTCGTGATCGTCGAGATCGGCGGCACTATCGGAGACATCGAGAGCCTGCCGTTCCTGGAAGCCATCCGGCAGCTCCGGTACAGCCTGGGCAGGCAGAACGTGCTCTATATCCACCTGACGCTCGTGCCGTATATCAAGGCTGCCGACGAACTCAAAACCAAACCCACGCAGCACAGCGTCAAGGAACTCCTGTCCATCGGTATCCAGCCGAATATTCTCGTCTGCCGGAGCGACCGTCCGATCCCGAAAGAGATGAAACGCAAGATCGCCCTCTTCTGCAACGTGGAGGAGAATTGCGTCATTGCGGCCCAGGACGTCGAGACCATTTACGAAGTCCCCATCCATCTGCATGAAGAAGGGATCGACGACCGGATCGTAGAGGCTCTGGAGCTCACGGTTTCCGACAACAACCTGAAGACCTGGGAGACGATCATCGGGCGCATCAAGCACCCGGCAAAGAACGTCACCATCGCCCTCGTAGGCAAGTACATCGATCTCAAAGAGGCGTACAAGAGCCTGTGCGAAGCGCTGACCCACGGGGGCATCGCAAACGACGCCAGGGTCAATATCCGCTGGGTGGACTCCGAGGACATCGAGAGCAATGGCGCGGCGCAGATGCTCAAGGGCATGGACGGCATCCTCGTTCCGGGCGGATTCGGCATACGCGGGGTCGAGGGGAAGATCGCAACGGTCAGGTACGCCCGCGAAGGCAAGATCCCGTACTTCGGAATCTGTCTCGGCATGCAGTGCGCGGTGATCGAAGCCGCCAGGGACCTCGCGCATCTTCAGGGCGCCAACAGTTCGGAGTTCGACCAGCAGACGCCGCACCCCGTTATTTATCTGATCGAACAGTGGTTCGATTACCGCAAAAACACGGTCCAGAAGCGCGACCTCACAAGCGACAAGGGGGGCAGCATGCGCCTCGGCGCGTACCCCTGCAAAATCACTGTAGGCACGCTCGCCCATCAGGCCTACGGAACAGAGGAAATATCCGAACGGCACCGTCATCGCTACGAATTCAACAATAAGTATCTTGACGCATTAAAGGCGGCCGGCCTCGTGATCAGCGGCGTATCGCCCGACGGCGAGCTGGTCGAAATCGTGGAGCTTAAGGGCCACCCGTGGTTCCTCGGCTGCCAGTTCCACCCGGAGTTCAAGTCTAGACCACGCAAACCGCACCCGCTCTTCACGGCATTCATCGCCGCTTCGTTGAAACACAAGGAGCAGGGGAAGGCAGAGTGACGAAAGAAATAAACATCCGCGGCGTCAAGATCGGCGCGAACAACCCCTTTGTCCTGATCGCGGGCCCGTGCGTCATAGAGTCCGAAAACGCCACCCTGGAAGCCGCGTCACGGCTTAAACGGATCGCCGCAGACCTCGGCATCCCGTTTATTTTCAAGTCGTCCTATGACAAGGCCAACCGCAGTTCGCTCAAGTCCTACCGCGGGCCGGGCCTGAAAGAAGGTCTGCGGATACTGGGCCGCGTAGCGGATGAGCTCGGCGTGCCGGTCCTGTCCGACGTGCACCGCTTCGAGGAGATCAGTCCCGCCGCGGAGGTGCTCGACGTCATCCAGATCCCCGCGTTCCTGTGCAGGCAGACCGATTTCGTCATGGCAGTGGCGAAAACCGGCAAAGTCGTGAACATCAAGAAGGGGCAGTTCCTTGCGCCCTGGGACATCAAAAATGCCGCGGACAAAGCGGTGGCCGCCGGAAACGACAGGATCATCATCACTGAACGCGGAGTGTCCTTCGGCTACAATAATCTCGTGGCGGACATGCGCAGCCTGCCCATCATGCGCGAGTTCGGCTTTCCCGTGATGTTCGACGCCACGCATTCCGTGCAGCTGCCCGGCGCGGCTGGGTCCGCCTCGTCCGGGGACCGGAAGTTCGTTCCCCACCTGACGCGGGCGGCCGTGGCCGCGGGCGTCGACGCCCTGTTCATGGAGGTCCATGCCTGCCCGGACAAGGCGCTGTGCGACGGCCCCAACATGCTGAGCATCGATGAACTTCCCGCGCTCATGAAACAGGCGCAGGAGATCGACAGGATTGTAAAAAGATGATCGAACAGGCAAAAAAAGTCCTTAGAATCGAAGCGGAAGCCGTTGCCGCGCTCGCTGACCGGATTGATGAAGGCTTTGAACGGGCCATCGAAATGATCCTGAAATGCAAGGGCAGGGTGGTCGTTACCGGCATGGGCAAGTCGGGCCTCATCGGAAAAAAGATCGCCGCCACCCTCGCATCGACGGGAACGCCCGCGCTCTTCCTGCACCCGGCCGAAGGCATCCATGGAGACCTCGGTATGGTCACGCGGGGGGACGCCGTGATTGCCTTGTCCAACAGCGGCGAGACCGAAGAGATATCGAGAATGCTGCCGTCTCTCAAGCGGCTCGGCATCGGGATCATCGCGCTGACCGGAAACCCCGAATCAACGCTTGCCAAAAACAGCGACGTTGTGATCAACGTCGGCGTGAAGGAGGAGGCGTGCCCGCTGGGGCTCGCGCCGACGGCCAGCACGACCGCCTCCCTTGCCATGGGAGACGCCCTGGCGGTGGTGCTTCTCGACAAGCGGGGCTTTCGGGAAGAGGATTTCGCCTGTTTCCATCCCGGCGGCGCGCTCGGTAAAAGGCTCCTGCTCCGGGTCAGGGACCTGATGCACACAGGAAGCGCCATTCCCCTGGTTTCCGAGACAACCCTGATCAAGGACGCCATCTATGAAATATCGTCAAAAAAGATGGGGGTGACCGCCGTCGTCGATGCGTCGGGAAAGCTGGTCGGCGTGATTTCCGACGGCGATCTCCGTCGCTGGATGGAAAAAACCGAAAAGACCGGCGAAAACCTTCTCGCGAAGCAGGCCCGGGACATCATGACCCGAGAGCCGAAAGTCGCCAGGGAAGGCTCCCTCGCGGCGGAAGCGGTCGCCATCATGGAAAAATATTCCATAACCTGCCTCATCGTCGCAGACGCTTCGTCAAAACCCGAAGGAGTCATCCATCTCCACGATTTGCTGAAGGCGGGAGTGGTTTAACGCTATCGTGTAATTTTGGTCATTCCCGAATGCCTCTATCGGGAATCCATTTTTCAAGTAGAAGCGAAATCAAAGTCGCTGGATTCCGGCTGGAACCATGCCGGAATGACATGAAAAGAGCCTTCAGAGTTCAACATAAATGAGAAAAACCAAGACCAACGTTCAGGCTAAAGCAAAAAAGATCAAACTCCTCCTGCTCGACGTCGACGGGGTGTTGACCGACGGCAGGATCATCCTGGACAGCCAGGGGAACGAGCTCAAGGCCTTTCACGTCCGCGACGGACACGGAATCAAGCTTGCACAGCGGGCCGGCATCATCATCGGCATCATCACCGGCAGAAAATCGGAAATCGTGAATGTCCGCGCGAAGGAACTCGGCATCGAGGAGGTCCATCAGGGCGCCAAGGAAAAGGTCGCCGTCTACGAGGCCGTCGTTGCGAAATACGGACTGCGCGACAACGAGGTCGCCTACATGGGAGACGACGTCGTCGATCTGGGGGTATTCAAGCGCGTCGGCATGGCGGTCACGGTTTCCGACGCCGACCCCGCCGTGCGTCCGTACGTGGACATGGTCACCAAAGCCGAAGGGGGCAGGGGGGCGGTGCGCGAGTTCATCAACTTCATTCTGAAGAACCAGGGCAAACTGCGCGCCTCATGAGCGAGCGGCTCCTTCAGGCGAGAAAACGCATCACCCGCGGGTCCCTGATCGGGCTCACCCGGCTCATCAAGCTGTTTTCCCGGCTCGTGCCGTACCGCGCGGGGGTCTGCGCGGGCGGAGCGCTCGGGTTCATTGCCTACTACCTGCTTCCCCGCGAGCGCAAAAGGACCATCACGCACCTGACCCTGGTGTTCGCCGACAGAGGCGGTCCCTGGATACGTCGCACGGCCCGGAGCTGCTTTGTCCATCTCGGCAAGGCCCTGCTCGAGATCATGCTCATGACTCCCGGCCGCATGGCCCGGATCGTCGACCTCCAGGGGGAAGAAAACCTCCGCAAGGCCCTTGACCGGGGCAAAGGGGTTGTATATGTCACGGGACACATCGGCAATTGGGAACTGATGGGACATGCCGTCGCCGCAATACATCCGCTCAGTGTGATTGCGGCCCCGATTGAACCGGAGCAGGTCAACGACATGATCGTGGGCCTGCGCGCCGGAATGGGCGTCAGGACCGTTCTGCGCAACAGGCCCGGAGCGACGAAGGAATTGATCCGCATCTTCAGGGAAAACCGCATTCTGGGCATTCTGATAGACCAGGACACCGATGTGGAGAGCGCGTTTGTTGATTTCATGGGCAAACCCGCCTGGACCCCGACTGCCGCCGCATCCATGGCCATCAAGTTCGGCGCGCCCGTGGTTTTCGGGTTCATCCGGCGCGGGAAGGACAACAGGCACACCATCACCATCGAAGGCCCGCTGGATCTGACGCTTTCGGGAGACAGGGAAAAGGACACCATCGCCGCCACCGCCATGCTGACAAAAAGAATAGAGGATTGCATACGAAAAAATCCGGAGCAGTGGGTCTGGATGCACCGCCGGTGGAGGAGACAGCCGTGACGATTTTCAACATCCCGAACCTGCTCTCGATCAGCCGGATCCTGTCCGTGCCCGTGTTCATCATTCTCATGCTGGACCCAAGCCCCGTCCGCGCGCTCACGGCGGGAATCGTGTTCTCGCTCGCCTCCGCCACCGATTGGCTCGACGGCTACCTCGCGAGAAAGTGGGGTCAGGTGACCAAGGCGGGAAAGCTTCTGGACCCCATCGCCGACAAAATACTGATCATGTCGGCGCTGGTCATTCTCGTTGAATTACGCCCGGACGTCGTGCACTCCTGGATCGCGATCGTGCTTATCGGGAGGGAGTTCGCCGTTACCGGCTTGCGCGCCATAGCATCGAGCGACGGGATCATCATCCCGGCCGAGGCCGTGGGCAAATACAAGGTGGGGGCCCAGATCACCGCCGTATTGTCCCTCCTGCTGGATTATTACCTTACGAGGGGCTGGTTGAGGGACCTCGGGGCGCTGGCGCTCTGGGCCGCCATGATCCTGGCCGTCTATTCCGCGCTGCAATACTTCAGAACATACTGGAAGAAACTGAGCTGAACGAGAGCATGCGGGAATCGTGACGAATCTTATTTACCGCAGAGGACGCAGAGAACAACCGAAAAAATGGGAACTGAGAAGGTTGAAAAAGAATCCTGACTTCTCGGTTTTCCTGCTGCAAAAATTCCAA
>JAXIPA010000103.1:0-5499 GCA_045403145.1 Nitrospirota bacterium
AGGAGATGCGCGAGCCGCCACCGAGGCTTATCTCGAAATGGTATCGGCCAGCGAAAAAGTCAACCGCGCAGCGCTGCTGGTGGACATAAAGGCAGTTATCTATGAAATCCACAGGAGCGACCTGGCCGAAGTTTCGGTCGGGGCTGCGTTCGATTCGCTGCTGCGCGCCGGAAGCCGGCACGGAGTACACAATCCCGGCGAGTTTTTCCTCCTGACGCGTGCTTTCGTCATCCTGGAATCGATGATACGCCAGCTCGACCCGCACCATAATTACATGGAATCGTTTCGCGAAGAGATCTCACGCCTGACCGCGAAGCATTTCTCAGCGGAGCGGATTAAGGAAAAGACGACCAAACTTGCGCGCGACTTGGAGCGCCTGATAAGTGACGCGCCGAGCGACACCCGGCGCCTCCTCCGGCGTGTCGCCGAAGGCAATATGGGCCGTGTGCAGCTGCCCGCGGTGGAGGCCCTGGGCGGCGGCATCAACCGCAACCTCAAACGGCTCACCGATGCTATCGCGGCCGCTGCGCTCTTGATCGGCGGCTCGATGCTCGTAAGCGCTCCGGCAGGCACCGGCTGGCATCATTATTTCGGCGAAGCATTGGTCGCCGCGGGAGTTGTCGCCACTGTTCTCGTCGGCATAGCTGCTTTACGCAGCGACCAGGGACGGGGCCGCGGCCGGCGCTGACCTTATCGGGTCCTGGTGCATGGGCAACATAATTTGCCGATAATCCTTCTCGCCTTTGAGGACATTCCCGAGCGTAAGGAGATAGAAAATGGTCTCAAATAAAACAACAATATTTCCAGAGGAATTTTCAGAGAGCATCGTCGATACCGTGCGTGAACCCCTGATCGTTCTGGACGAAGATTTAAGGGTAGTCACCGTCAGCCGCTCCTTCTACGATTTTTTTAAGGTAAAATCTGAAGATACCGTGGGACGGCTTATTTACGACCTTGGAAATAAACAGTGGGACATCCCCAAGCTTCGGGAACTGCTGGAAACCATACTCCCCCAAAAGGCAACCTTTGATGACTATGAGGTTGTTCACGATTTTGAAACTATTGGCAGACGCACCATGCTTTTAAATGCCCGGAGGATTCCCCGTCCACCGGAAAAGCCAAAAATAATCCTCCTGGCTATCGAAGATATCACCAGGCGCAAGAGAAGGGACGACTCTAATTATACGTTAGCGGCAATCGTTAATACTTCTGTTGACGGCATTATTGGAAAAAATTTGCAGGGATATATAATTAGTTGGAATAAAGCGGCGGAAAGAATATACGGTTATACGGAAAAAGAGGTGATCGGCAATAATATTTCCTTGTTAGCTCCTCCCGGTTACGAGGAGGAGATGCGTAGCCAAGTTGAAAAGTTGCAAGCCGGAGAATTACTTGAAAATTACGAAACAAAACGTATCCGAAAAGACGGTGTCGTAATTGATGTCTCTTTGACCCTTTCGGCAATCAGGGACGAGTCCGGAGTTATTTACGGCGTGTCGGCCATTATGCACGACATAACCGAGCAAAAAAAGGCAAGGCAGCTGTTGATTGTCAGCGAATACTCCGACAGCATCATCAACACCGTGCGTGAACCGCTCATTGTTCTGGACCAGGATCTAAGAGTCGTCACTGTCAGCCGCTCCTTCTATGACGTCTTTAAGGTAAAGCCTGAAGAGACTGTTGGGCAGCTTATTTATGACCTGGGTAATAAACAGTGGGATATCCCCAAACTGCGGGAACTGCTGGAAACCATCCTTCCCCAAAAGGCAACCTTTGACAACTATGAGGTTGAACACAATTTTGCCAATATCGGCAGACGCATCATGCTTTTGAATGCCCGGCAAATTGAACGAAGGATGGGCAAGGAACGGATCATTCTCCTGGCCATAGAGGATATCAGCGAGCGTAAGGAGATAGAAGCCGGTTTGGAAAAGACCCGAAAAGAACTGGAAGCAACTAAATTAGCCGAAGATGCAGCCCGCGAATACGCCGAGAGCATCATCAACACCGTGCGGGAACCCCTAATTTCTCTGGACCAGGATTTACGGGTAGTCACCGCCAGCCGTTCCTTCTATGAAGTCTTCAAGGTAAAGCCTGAAGAGACGGTGGGGCAGCTTATCTATGACCTGGGCAATAAACAGTGGAATATCCCCAAGCTGCGGGAACTGTTGGAAACCATCCTTCCCCAGAAGGCAACCTTTGATAACTATGAGGTAGAACACGATTTTTCCACCATTGGCAGGCGCATCATGCTTTTAAATGCCCGGCAAATTAAAAGAGTGTTGGGAAAGGAACGGATCATCCTCCTGGCCATCGAGGACATCACTGTGCGAAGGGAGATAGAAAACGGATTGAAAACGGCCCATGAAGAGTTAAAGGAGCTGGCCGCCGAGTTAAAGCGTACCGCTCAGGTAAAATCCGAATTCCTGGCCAACATGTCCCATGAGCTCAGGACCCCGCTTAACTCCATTAACGGTTTCTCCGAGGTGTTGTCCGACGAGACGTTCGGACCGTTGAATGCAAAGCAGAAGAGATACGTGAATAATGTTTTAACGAGCGGAAAGCATCTTCTCGCATTGATAAATCAGATACTTGATATGGCAAAACTTGAAGCCGGAAAGATGAAGCTGGCATTGTCGAATCTGCCCATGAAAAGCCTGTTAAATGAGCTTTCATTGCTGGTGGCCGATATGGTCACGAAAAAGAGGCTTCACATGGCGCTCGAAATAGCCGACGATCTGCCGGATATTGAGGCCGATGATCTCAAGGTAAAAGAGATAATTTACAACCTGCTTTCGAATGCGGTTAAATATACCCCCGAGGACGGTGAAATCGGCATGCGGGCCAGGAAAGCCGGTCCGGAGATAGAAATTGTGGTCTGGGACACGGGGATCGGCATCGCGCCTGAAAACATGGAAAAAATATTCGAGGGGTTTTTCCGTGTCGATACCCCCTATTCCCGGGTAACAGAGGGGACGGGACTCGGTTTGCCGCTCTCCAAAAAACTGGTTGAATTGCACGGCGGAAAGCTTTCCGTAGAATCAGCGGGGCTGAATAAAGGCACCTCTATCCGGTTTACGCTGCCTGTTCTATCCGGGAGGGAGGCGTGAAATGAAAAAGAAAGCATTAGTTATCGACGACAATGGAAACAATCTTGAGCTGGAAAAAGACCTTTTGGAGGTCGCCGGCTTCGAAGTATTGGAAGCGATAGATGCTTCCAGCGGAATTGCCATTGCCATAAAGGAAAAACCGGATATTATCATTATGGATGTGCGGCTTCCTGATATGCGCGGCACAGAAGCCGCCAGGAGATTGCGTCAAAACAAAGAAACATGCGAAACTCCGATCATTTTTGTGACTGCTTCTGTAATGGCTGAAGGCAAAGAAGAGATAAACACCATACCGAACAGCGGATTCATAGGCAAGCCGATCAATACGCGCACCTTTGCGGATAAAATCAGTGAATTTATCAGGTGAGTTTTTTCCTCTGTTGGAAAGTCAATTCAAAGGATATGGATTATGAAAGACAAACCAGTAATATTAGTTGTCGATGACCAGCCCCAAAACATTGAACTTCTCGAAGCACATCTTGTTCCGCAGGGGTACGAAGTCGTCAAAGCGGCAAGCGGTGAAGAAGCGCTGGAAAAACTTTCCAATAATCAAATCGATCTGGTTCTGCTGGACGTAATGATGTCCAAGATGTCCGGCATCGAAGTGCTGGAGAAAATACGCGCTGATAAAAAGACACGGCTTATCCCGGTAGTTATGGTCACGGTGCTTAAGGAGACCGAAGACAGGGTAAAAGCCCTTGAGGCAGGATGCGATGACTTTATCTCCAAGCCTTTTGATAAACATGAGCTTTTAGTCAGGGTAAAGTCGCTTCTAAAAATAAAGTCTCTGCATGACGAAGTCGATGAAGCCCGCGATTACGCAGAAGCGATCGTCGAGACCGTGAGGGAACCTCTCATCGTGCTGAGCAAAGACCTGCATGTGATCACCGCGAACCATGCGTATTATAGAATTTTCGAAGCAACACCCGATGCAATAGAAAACGTATATTTCTACGACCTGCAAAACGGCCGTTGGAATATCCCTGAGCTCCGGGATCTGCTTGAGGATATCCTCGAGAAAAGCACGACGTTCAACGACTTCGAAGTCGATTACGAAGCGCCCGACGTCAGCCGCAGGGTTCTGCTTCTGAATGCGCGAAGGATCGACCGGGAAGAGACTGAATTGATCCTCCTTGCCCTCGAAGACATCACCGATCGACGGTTGGCGGAGGAGAATATCAAAAAGTTGAATACGGACCTACAGCACAACCTGGATGAACTTGCCTCCGCGAACAAGGAACTGGAAGCCTTCAGCTATTCCGTGTCTCACGACCTGCGTAATCCTCTGAACAGGATATTAGGGTTCTCCGACATCTTGCTCGAAGATTATTCGGACAAACTCGACGACAAAGGGAAAAATCATCTTAACCGGGTCATAAAGAACGCGGCCAGGATGAACCGGATTATGGATGACCTGCTTCACCTTTCGCGGATATCACGGCATGGCGTGCAAAGACAGGACGTCGACCTGAGCAAACTCGCTGCGTCGGTTGTGGCGGAACTTCGTGAGGCGCAGCCGGACCGCAGTGCCACCGTTGATATTCAAGAAGGCATTGCGGCGTTTGCCGATGCCAAGTTGATCGGGGTTGCGCTCTCGAATCTTCTCGGCAATGCATGGAAGTTCACCTCAAAAAAAGACAATGCCCGAATCCAATTTGGAACGTTCAAGCAGGAAGGGAAGATCGTCTATTACGTGAAGGACAACGGGGCCGGCTTCGATCAAAGCTTCTCCGAAAAGCTGTTTTTACCTTTCCATCGCCTGCACTCGGAAGAGGAGTTCGAAGGAACAGGCATCGGCCTCGCTACGGTGCAGCGCATTATCCACCGCCACGACGGGCAGGTCTGGGCTGAGGGTGAACCGGGCAAGGGAGCAACGTTTTACTTTACGTTACAGTCAACGTAGTTTCAGATTAGTTGCTTACGGTATACATACCTGGTTTAAAGTTTAACGGTTACGCCGATCTCATGTTGAATTTTGAACATCTCCGGGACGTAGTCAGAAATGTGACTAACTGCCGTTTATAAAATGGATGTATCAGGCGAATTGATTTATCAGTTAAATGAAAAATTCAAGAGAGATAAATGATGAAAAATAAGCCAGTCATATTAGTTGTCGATGACCAGCTCCAGAACATTGAACTGCTCGAAGCGCATCTTGTCACGCAGGGATATGAAATAATCCCGGCGGCAAGCGGCGAAGAAGCGCTGGAAAAACTTTCCAATAATCAAATCGACCTGGTTCTGCTGGACGTAAAGATGTCAGGAATGTCCGGCATCGAAGTGCTGGAGAAATTACGCGCCGATAAAAAAACAGGGCATATCCCGGTAGTTATGGTCACGGTGCTTAAGGAGACCGAAGACAGGGTAAAAGCCCTTGAGGCGGGATGCG
>JAXIPA010000094.1:0-3503 GCA_045403145.1 Nitrospirota bacterium
GTGATGATACAAGGGACGGGTTCCGGCGCGGGCAAGAGCCTGATCGCGGCGGCGCTCTGCAGGATCTTCTCGGACAAGGGGATGCGCGTTGCGCCCTTCAAAGCGCAGAACATGGCCCTTAATTCCTTCATTACTCATGAAGGCGGGGAAATCGGCAGGGCCCAGGCGCTGCAGGCCGAGGCCGCGCGGGTCCTCCCGGGCGTGGATATGAATCCCATCCTGCTCAAGGCTTCCGGGGATATGGGTTCGCAGGTCATCATGCGGGGTAAGGCCTATCGCCACATGAAAGCAACGGAATATTACGCCTTCCGTCAGGAAGCCTGGAAGACCGTTGTCGCATCGTACCGGAAGCTTTCAAAAGCCTATGATGTAATCGTCCTCGAAGGCGCGGGCAGCCCGGCCGAGATCAACCTGATGGACGTGGACATCGTGAACATGGCCGCCGCAAAGCTTGCAAAGGCGCCGGTCTATCTCGTCGGGGACATCGACAAGGGGGGCGTGTTCGCTTCCCTCTACGGCACGGTGAAGCTCCTGGGCAGGGACGGCTCGCGCATCCATGGTTTCATCATCAACAAGTTCCGGGGCGACCCGGCCATTCTCGATCCGGGCCTCGACATGATCTCCCGAAAAACGGCCAAGCCGGTGATCGGCGTCCTGCCCTATGTACACGATCTCGGGCTTCCGGAAGAGGACGGCCTGGCTTTGCGGACGGCCCTGATCGGGAAGGTGCAGGCGTCGGTCCGGATCGTCGTCGTTCGTCTCAAATATATTTCGAACTTCACGGACTTCGATCCCTTCGGCCAGGAACCCGACGTGGACCTTCTCTATTCCAACAATCCGTCGGACATCGAGAACGCGGACATGGTCATCATCCCCGGGTCCAAGAACACGGTGAAGGACCTCCTGTTCCTGAAAGAGCGCGGTCTCGATGCGAGCATCAGGAGGGCGTGCGCCAGGGGTATACAGATCATGGGCATGTGCGGCGGATACCAGATGCTGGGGAAAAAGATCCTTGACCCCCACGGCGTTGAAAGCGGCCATCGGGAAATAGAGGGGCTGGGCCTGCTCGACATCGAGACCTTGTTCGAAAAAGAAAAGATCACCTGCCAGGCGGAAGCGGAAATAGTTCCGAGTTCAAAGTTCGGAGTTCAGAGTAAGGCTTGGAACTGCACGGGCAAGCTTGCAGGCTATGAGATCCATATGGGAATCAGTTCAGGCGCAATCGGGCTGTTCAGGTTGCGGCGACTGGGTTCCAATTCCGCAATCCGCATTCCGCATTCCGAATTTGTTCTCGACGGTTCTCGTAAGGACAACTGCTGGGGGACCTACCTGCACGGCATCTTTGACAACAATGAGTTCAGAACAAGACTGCTGAACGGGATCAGGGAGAGCAAAGGCCTGCCTGCCGCAGCCGCGGGAGTTGATTACGCGGCGATGAAGGAAAGGGCCATCGACAATCTCGCGGACATGGTCAGAAAGCACCTGGACATCGATTTCATCATGAGGAGCATGGAGCTGTGATCGGCCCCTTCGAGCTCATAGCCGCCTTCCTCCTCGATTGCGCAATCGGCGATCCGCGCTGGCTGCCGCACCCGGTGCGTCTGATCGGCAGGGGCATTGCATTTCTTGAGACCGCGATCAGGTCCCACAGCAAGAAGGATCACGAGCGTGTCGCGGGCGTCCTGCTGGTCGTCCTGATCGTGCTGCCGGCCGCACTGCTCGCGTTCCTCATCCGCGAGGCGCTGCAGATCCCCGGTCAGGGCATTCTCGCGGTTGCAGCTGCGGCGGTCATAGTCTATCTCGTTGCCACGACCATAGCCCTGCGCGAACTGGTATCTTCGGCGAAGCTTGTCCTTTCGTCCCTGAAGCAGGGAGACCTTGCTGCTGCGCGAGGCGATCTTTCCATGATCGTCGGCAGGGACACGAAAGACCTCGATGAGAACGGAGTGCTCCGGGCCGTGATCGAGACCGTTTCCGAGAACCTCTCCGACGGCGTTATCGCGCCGCTGTTCTATCTCGCGCTCGGCGGTCTGCCGCTCGCCATTGCGTACAAGGCGATCAACACCCTCGATTCGATGGTCGGGTACAAGAATGAAAAATACCTTTCCTTCGGCTGGGCAGCGGCCAAAGTCGACGACGTTGCGAATTTCATCCCGGCCCGGCTGACCGGCATTCTTATCGTACTCGCTTCTTTTTGTTACTTTCTCGTTCGCTCGCCCGGCAGCGCGTTCTCCACGGCCCGTGATTCCTTTCGGGTCATGAGGCGGGACGGCAGGAATCATACGAGCCCGAACAGCGGCGTTCCGGAGGCTGCCATGGCGGGTTGTCTCGGGGTAAGGCTGGGAGGACCATCCTTCTACGGCGGGGTCCTTGTGCAGAAACCGTTCATCGGCGATGCTCTATCGGAAGACTACCGGTCGGCCTCGGAAAAGGCTATTGCGATCGTGATGGCTGCTGCGACCGGCGGTATGCTGGCAGCTCTTCTGTACATTAAATTATAAAAGCGAGGAGAAGGTCTTGCCACAGAGAACACAGAGGACACAGAGTGAATTAAAAAATAGTTAATGATTTAGTTTTTCTCCGTGCTCTCGGTGACCTCTGTGGCTAAAAGCTTTTTCGATCCATCCGGACCAGGATAAGATCATGAGAGACCACGGTGGAAATATTTACGGGAAATGCCGGAAGAACGGCTTTGACCCCCGCGCGATCATAGATTTCAGCGCGTCCATCAATCCGAAAGGGATGCCGCGGGCCGCTGCCGCGGCCATACGGGAGCATATCGCGCTCGTTCCGCATTACCCGGAACCCTATTCGGAATCTCTTGTATCCATCATCGCGCGGCACTATCGCATCGATCCCGGATCGATCGTCTGCGGCAACGGCAGCACCGAACTCATCTACCTGCTGCCGAAGGCCTTGAAGCCGAAAAAGGTGTTGGTCACCGCCCCGGCGTTCTCGGAATACGAGAGAGCGTGCAACAGGGACAGCGGAGCATCCGTGGTCCGGTTCACGCTGAGGCGGGAAGATGATTTCACTGTCGACCCGGACGCCTTCATCAACGCCATGGCCGGGACCGGCCCGGGGAAAAGGGGGAAGTGTGACCTCGCATTTCTCTGTAATCCCCATAATCCGACAGGCAGGCTGGTGAAGAAACGTGATATCCTGAAGATAGCCGAGGCCGCGCGAAAACTCCGGTCCTATTTCGTGGTCGATGAGGCATTCATCGACTTTTGCCCCGGCGAGTCGGTCATCGGCTCCGTGGCCAGGAACCCGTACCTTCTCGTACTCAGGTCGATGACGAAGTTCTACGCGCTCGCGGGGCTCCGGCTCGGGTTCGGCATTTTTCCGGCAAAGGCGGCGGAGCAGATGAAACATTATAAGGAGCCGTGGTCCGTGAACAATCTCGCTATTGCCGCGGGGAAAGTACTGCTCTCCGACGCCGCGTATCGTGATGCTTCTCTCGCGCTGATCGGGCGGGAGAAACGGTTTCTGGAAAAGCGTTT
>JAXIPA010000225.1:0-3864 GCA_045403145.1 Nitrospirota bacterium
CCTTTGAAAACTCGAACCGCCAGGTGCGGGGCTCTATCCTGAAGATGCTCTTGAAGGAGTCCCCGCTGACGGCTGCTCGGATCGTGATGAAGACCGGCATGGACCTGGAACGGGTGAAGAAAAACCTGGCCGAACTGGAGAGGGAAGGGTTTATCAGGAAGAATGGCAGGACTTACGAAATATGAAGCCGTGAGAAGGGGTCCCGACTACGTACAGCTCTACCCCACGCTCCGGTGCAACCGGTCATGCGGTTTCTGTTTCAACCGGTCCATGCCCTTTGTTCCGGACCTGTCCCTCGATGCCTTCAGGGCGATGCTCGACGTGTTCCACAAGGCCGCCGTGAAGACCCTCGATATCATGGGCGGTGAGCCGACGCTGCATTCCGGCATCGTGCAATTCGTTCATGAGGCAATGACAGCCGGCCTCTCCGTCAACATCAGCTCGAATGGGTCGAATTTGAACGTGCTCGGGGAAATCATGGGCATGGGGAAGAGCGTAACGGTCGGCATATCGATCAACGACCGGAAAACGCTCGAACAAGTCCGCGGTTTCGTTCAGGCCCATGCTCCGGCAATCAAGTCCCTCTTCGGTCCGGACATGGACCCTGGACTGATTCGTGACATTCTTTTGCTCAGGCCGAAAAGGTTCTATCTCATCTATCGCGATGCACTCGCCGGGCGGGAACTTCATGAAACCGTTCCGTTTCATCAGTATAAGTCGTCAGTGAAGCAGAATTTCGACAGCACACAGGTCGGCATGGTTTACTGCTCGGGCTTTGTCCCCGATATTGGGAACTATCCCGAGCTGTCCCGCGTCCGCTGTCCCGCCGGCACCACGAAACTGGGGGTTCTGCCGGATGGCTCGGTGTATCCCTGCAATCTCTTTTTCGGAAAGAGGGAGTTCCAACTGGGCAACATCCTGAACGACTCCTTCGCAAGCATCTGGAGCCATCCCGCGCTTGCGTTTTTTCGCTCCGCTCCCGCGAACACCTGCCCCAGGAAGTCCTGCGCGCTTCATGAGCAATGCCACGGCGGCTGCCCGGCCCAGGCGCTGGTCCTTTCCGGAGACCTGGCCGCTCCTGACCCTCGGTGTTCGCCGGTTTGCATCCCTAACCCGGACAAACCGGAAAAGCTATCAGCCACAGAGATCACAGAGAACACAGAGAGTAGAAAAAACAAGAATAGGTATTTTTAACCAGATTCAAAGGCTTTTCTCTGTGCCCTCTGCCTGCACCCAGCGTTTACGAGTGATACCGCGAGTGCAGGGCGTGTACTTTGTGGCAAAAATTTCTTTCCATTTTGAGAGGAATTTTATTCGTAACTGACTAAGAGGAGGGCAGACGTATTTCAATCATAAGCAGGGACATACGCGGCCGCATATCCGGCGTTCTGCTTTTCGCCTCGTTTCTCGCCTTCCATCTCTTTTATCTGAGAAGGGGGTGGAGCGCCTTTGACGTTGTTGCGAAGGCGAACAGCCTGCTCATCACCGCGACGATTTTCTTTTTTCTCTCGTCCTACTTCCTGCGAAGGAAGCCGGTGCGGTTCCCGGAGGGGTTCAGGGAGACGGTCTTTCCCCTGTTCTGCGCGGGCCTGCCGCTTGTCATCTACCACAATGTGGAGCTGCTGCGTTATGTTCCCCTGGAGAGCAGGTATCACGCCGTCTTCCACACCCTCCTTGGATTTTTCGGCAGCGGCCTATTCCGCTGGAATCTCTTCTCCATGGTCCTTGTCCTCGCGGGAAATATCATAACATTACTGGGAGTGGTTTCGTTGCGGCGCTCCTTTAGCATCATGGTGGAGGCGCGGAAGCCCGTGTTTACGGGCCTCTACGCGTATGTGAGGCATCCTCTCTATCTCGGCGAAGCCGTGGCCACCGCCGGGGTCCTCGTTTTCAGGTTCTCCCCTGCCAATGTTTTCCTTTTTCTTCTCTTTATCATATGCCAGATCTTCAGGGCCGCGCTTGAGGAGAAAAAGCTGCTCTCCGTCTTTCCTGAATACGCGGCATACCGCGAACGGACCGGCGCCTTCTTCCCCCGCGCGCCGCGCACGGTCTCACGCCAAACCCCCTGCGGCCGGGAGTAACGCCGCCCTGCCCGATGCTTCTGATATCTTTTTTTTCATCGACTGATCAACCTCTGGTATAATAATGCAATCCTTTGCTGAGGAGGCAGAAACATGGTTACCGCTCTTGTCCTTTTGACGGTTGCAAGAAATAAGGTAAACAGCGTGGCGGAGAAGCTCGCGGATATGGAGGGCATCACCGAGGTGTATTCGGTCGCGGGCAGATACGACCTGGCGGTGATCATCAGGGTGAAGGACAACGAGCAGATGGCGGAACTGGTGACGGACCACATGCTCAAGGTGGACGGCATTATAACGTCTGAAACGCTCATGGCCTTCCGAGTGCATTCCCGTCACGACCTTGAGAGCATGTTCGCCATCGGATTATAGCCCCTCGGTGAAAGCCCGATGCTTCATGCGGCTCGCGGCTGGCCGTTTGTGTGCATCCGGCCGGCCCGAGGTTTGAGCCGGGTAGTCACGACGCTCCGCTTGTTTGACCTTTCCCTGCCATATCAAATACCGAAAAAATCCCGTTGTGAAAGTCAAAAAAATAGTATAAAATTACCCCACTTTGTTTCGTCCGTATCATCACTATCATTCCTTGAGGAGGAAATATGAGGCAGACCAAGATCGTTCTTTCCGATAAAGAGATCCCCACCAGGTGGTACAATATCATGGCGGACATGCCGAACCTGCCCAAGCCGCCGCTTCATCCGGCAACGCACCAGCCCATCGGCCCGCAGGACCTCACCCCCATATTCCCCATGGACCTCATCCTGCAGGAGGTAAGCCAGGAGCGGTGGATCGACATCCCGGAAGAGGTTCTCGATATTTACTCGCTCTGGAGGCCTTCACCGCTGTTCCGGGCCCATCGGCTTGAAAAAGCCCTCGGCACGCCGGCGAAGATCTATTACAAGTACGAGGGCGTAAGCCCCGCGGGCAGCCACAAACCGAATACCGCTATACCGCAGGCATTCTACAATAAAAAAGCGGGGATCAAGCGCATCGCAACCGAGACCGGGGCCGGCCAGTGGGGCTCGTCCATGGCGCTGGCCGGAAAACTCTTCGGACTCGACGTTACTGTTTACATGGTGAAGGTAAGCTTCGGCCAGAAGCCTTATCGTCGTATCATGATGGAGACCTGGGGCGCAACGGTGCACGCGAGCCCCTCAACCCTCACGAACGCGGGCAGGAAGTTCCTCGAAGCCGACCCCGACAGCACGGGGAGTCTCGGCATCGCCATCTCCGAGGCCGTGGAGGACGCGGCCACGCATGATGATACGAACTACGCCCTGGGATCAGTGCTGAACCACGTATGCCTGCACCAAACCGTCATCGGCCAGGAAGCGAAGAAACAGCTTGAGATCGCCGGCGATTACCCGGACGTGGTGATCGCCTGCTGCGGCGGCGGGAGCAACTTCTCGGGGATCGCCTTCCCCTTCCTGCACGATAAACTTTCAGGTAAAAAGAAGGACCTCCGGGCGATTGCCGTGGAACCCACCTCATGCCCCACGCTGACCAAGGGAGAGTTCCGCTACGACTTCGGCGACGTGGCGGGAATGACGCCGCTTTTGACCATGTATACCCTCGGCCACGACTTCATGCCGTCGGGCATCCATGCCGGCGGCCTCCGGTACCACGGAGACTCACCGCTCGTGTCCCAGCTCTACCACGACAAGATCATTGAGGCCAGGGCCTATGGTCAGACAAAGTGCTTTGAGGCGGCGGTGCTGTTCGCCGGGACCGAGTCGATCATACCGGCGCCCGAGAGCTCCCATGCCGTCCGGTGCGCGATCGACGAGGC
>JAXIPA010000139.1:0-12371 GCA_045403145.1 Nitrospirota bacterium
TCGCAGGTGCGCTTCTCCCCGTACTGCTTCTTGCGCTGTCGGCGCACGCCTTCGCCCCCAAGAAAGGCGACAAGGACTGCATCGAATGCCACAAGCTGGACAAGAAGGAAGCCGAAGTGTTCGTCAAGAAGGTCGTCCCGACCGGCGTGGTCACGGACATCAAGATTTCACCGATCAAGGGGGTATGGCAGATCGAAGTTGACGCGGGCGAGGGGAAACGCGGATCGTTGTATCTGGATTTCTCCAAGAAATATCTCGTTGCCGGGCAGATCGTGCCTGTGGAGACCCTCGGCAAACAGCCGCCGGCCAGGAAGGTGGACGCCTCGAAGATCCCGCTCGGTGACGCCATCGTCGTGGGCGCAAAAGACGCGGCGAAAAAAATCATCGTCTTCACCGACCCCGATTGTCCCTACTGCCGGGAGCTCCACAAGGTCATGAAGCAGATTGTGGCCAAACGGAAAGACATCGCTTTCGCCCTGATTATGAATCCCCTGCCCATGCACAAGGACGCTTATAAAAAGTCACAGGCGGTCCTGTGCTCAAAATCGCCCGAGATGCTCGATGACGCCTTTTCCGGCAAGGCGGTGCCGGAGCCGGCCGCATCATGCACAGCCGACGCCGTCGAAAGGGGCAAGGCCCTGGCCAAGTCTCTCGATTTCCAGGGAACGCCGGCCCTCGTGCGCGAAGACGGAACCGTTTTGTCCGGTTATCTCCCGGAAGAGAAAATGCTGGAATGGATCGATAAGAAACAGTAAAAGCGGAGCGCCGGATGAGGCTGGTGCGGTTTCAGGCTGAAGAAAGACCGGCGTACGGGGTCCTGGACGGCGATTTCGTAACGGAGCTGGACGGCGATTTTTTCAGGCCGTTGAGAACCGGCAACAGGACCCATCCCCTTTCCCGGGTCAAGCTCCTGGCGCCGTGCAGCCCCGGCAAGATCATCGCGGTCGGACTCAACTATCGTGACCACGCAGAAGAGCTGGGGCTCGCGGTCCCCGAGGAGCCGGTCATCTTCCTGAAACCGCCGTCAACCGTAATCGGGCCGGGCGAGGCCATCCTCTATCCGGCCATGAGCGGCCAGGTGGATTATGAGGCTGAACTCGGCGTGGTAATAGGGGACCGGGCGAAGGACCTCTCTCTCGCTGAAGCGAAAGACCATATCCTCGGCTATACCTGTGCAAACGACGTGACAGCCCGGGACCTTCAAAGGAAGGACGGCCAGTGGACCAGGGCCAAGTCCTTCGACACTTTCTGCCCCATCGGACCCTGGATCGAGACCGGGCTGGACCCCGGCAATCTCCTCGTAGAGTCCTATCTCAACGGCGAACAGCGGCAGTCATCGAGAACAGCGCAGTTCATCTTTCCTGTGTACTATCTTGTGAGCTTCATCTCACGGGTCATGACGCTGTATCCAGGAGACCTTATCATCACCGGAACCCCGGCGGGCATCGGTCCCATGAAGCACGGTGACGAGGTAGAAGTGAGGATCGAAGGAATCGGCAGCCTCAAGAACATCGTGAATCGCTTGTAACTGCAAGATTCCCCCAGCTGTCATTCCCGCCCCTGACCATGCTGGGGCAAGCTCTGAGCGGGAACCTGCTTTGATTCTTGATGAACCGTATCCCCGATAGAGGCATTCGGGGATGACAAATAGTTATTACAGATTGCATTCTGCAATTTTTTGGAGGATGAGCGGTGACAGCACAGGATAAGGAATCCTACGTCCAATCCCTCTTTGCCGGGCGCATCGGCGGCCCGATGTTCGGCAAAGAACAGAAGATCTACAAGTTCGAAAAAATCAAACGCGCGAAACGCGCCGCGCTTGCCGCGCACCCCGGCGTGGAGCTCATCGATTTCGGCGTGGGCGAGCCCGACGAGATGGCGTTCCCCGGCGTGGTCCGGACCCTCCGGGAGGAGGCGGAAAAACCGGAGAACCGCGGCTACGCGGACAACGGCATTCAGGAATTCAAGGATGCGGCCGCGCGATATATGCAGCGCGTGTACGGCGTCTCCGGTATCAATCCAGAGACCGAGGTGCTTCACGGCATCGGCAGCAAGCCCGTGCTCGCACTGTTTCCGTCGATCTTCATCAATCCCGGCGACGTGACGCTCATGACCGTGCCCGGCTATCCCATCATGGGCACCCATACCCGCTGGTACGGGGGCGAAGTGGTAAACCTGCCGCTCCGCGAGGAGAACGGTTTTCTCCCGGACCTCGATTCGCTTTCAGCGGACGTGAGGAGGCGGGCCAAACTCCTTTACATCAACTACCCGAACAACCCCACGGGCGCGGGCGCTACACGGGCCTTCTTTGAAAAAGTCGTTGCCTTCGCGCAGGAGAACAACATCATCGTGGTCCATGACGCTGCCTACGCAGCGCTTACCTACGGAGCGAAACCACTGTCGTTTCTTTCTGCCGCGGGGGCAAAAGATGTCGGAGTCGAGATTCACTCGCTCTCGAAGGCCTTTAACATGACCGGTTGGCGTCTCGCCTTTGTTGCCGGGAACGAACGGGTGATCGCGGGATACGGGAATGTGAAGGACAACTTCGACTCCGGCCAGTTCAAAGCCATCCAGAAGGCGGGGGTCCACGCCCTCGACCATCCCGAGATCACCGGCGAGATCACGGCCAAGTACGAGCGGAGGCTCAGAGCCATGTCATCGATTCTTGCGGACATGGGCTTCAAAGCAAAGATGCCGTCAGGCACCTTCTACTTATATGTCAAAATGCCGAAGGGCGTCAGGAACGGCCGGGTGTTTTCGAATGCGGAAGAGTTTTCAGAATTTCTCATCACCGAGAAGCTCATCAGCACCGTCCCCTGGGACGACGCCGGGTCCTACATCCGGTTCTCGGCGACCTTCGAGGCCAGGGGAAAAGAGGACGAACAGCGGGTGCTTGACGAGTTTAAAAAACGCATGAGCGGGCTGCGGTTCGAGTTTTAAGGAAGGAAAAACTATTGGACGCAGATTGACGCGGAAAAAGCGGATAAAACAAACATCGGATTGTTAACCGAACCCAAGACACTCTTTTTATTTTATCTGCGTTTATCTGCGAAAATCGGCGGCCAAAGTAGATTTCATGCCGACCACCGCATTCATCGGGCTGGGCTCGAACATAGGTGATAAAAGCGCGACGTGCCGCAGGGCCCTTGAACTTCTGAGCAAGGCGGGCCGGGTGATACGGGTCTCGTCATTCTACTGCACCGAGCCCGTGGGCTACCCGGACCAGGAAAGCTTTATCAATGCCGTCGTGGAGATAGAAACCGGTCTCTCACCGATTGCGCTTTTGGCCGCCTGCCATGTGATCGAGGATGAACTCGGCCGCAGGAGGCTGCTCCGGTGGGGTCCGCGAACCATCGATCTCGACATCCTGCTATACGGCGATCAGGTGATCAACGGCGCCGAACTCACGATTCCTCATCCGCTTATGACAAAACGGGGGTTCGTGCTCGTACCCCTTGGCGAAATCGCACCGGAGGCAATGCACCCGGTCTTAAAAAAGACGGTCTCTCAGCTGCTTCGCGATTTCCGGGATCCTCACCGCGTAGTCAAGTGCGGCGCCTGAGGGACGGGTTGCCATGACCAGAATGAAAGCCCCCCCGCTTCATACGAAATACATCGTCACCGAAGGTCCGATCGGCGTCGGGAAAACGAGCCTCACTTCCCTGATCGCCGAAGAGCTCGGCGCCCGTCTGGTCCTCGAACGCGCGGAAGACAACCCCTTTCTGACCGATTTTTACAAGGACCCCGCGCGCTACCGGTTCCAGACCCAGATGTTCTTTCTCCTGAACCGGTTCAGCCAGCAGCAGGAGATGCTCCAACCGGACCTCTTCACGCGGGTCACGATCAGCGACTACCTCTTCGACAAGGACCGGATCTTCGCCTACCTCACGCTGGACGAGCACGAGCTTCCGCTCTACGAGCAGGTTTACAAAATTCTGGAACCCCGGGTCATGAAGCCCGACCTCGTGATTTTTCTCCAGGCGGACACGGACACGCTTCTTAAGCGGATCAAACAGCGCGGCAGGCCTTTCGAAAAGGGAATCAACCACGACTATATCGCGGCCTTAAACGAGGCCTACAACCAGTTCTTCTTCCGCTACAGCGATACCCCCCTCCTCGTCATCAACACCTCGGACATCGACTTTGTCCACTGCAGGGAAGACCTCGACGATCTCTTGAAGCAGATCATGGGCATGAGGCACGGCACGCAGTACTATGTGCCGGTATCGAAGAAACGATAAGAGCTGATTCGACAGAGAAAATTTCGCAATGGGCTTGCCATGAACCGCCATTACCGCTTTCCGGATGTCGCTGATCGCGGCGTTGATGGCACCGCAGCGGCGGCGCAGGATGAATGACGCCGCAGAGGGCCTGGCTACACCTTCACGTGCAGCATCGGCAGCCGAAGGCGCTGCCGCTTGTTCTCGCCTTTGAACAGGATAGCCCGACGGATCGGCACATCTCCCCGCTCACCCTCGTGCTGGGCCTGCAGTTTCGTGGGAAGGCTCGCCGCGTGCTGGACCGCGTGCTTTCCGAACTTCTTCGATATCCGGTCGATGCTCTCGTAGATCCTCGCCATCTTCTCGACCTTCGTCGTATCCTCGAACAAGGAATACTGAACGCTGCTCTCCGCGACCATCCCGGCAAGCACGACCCCGGTCTGGCGGTAGAGGGCCCTTGGCTGATACAACTGTGCGAAGCCTTCTCTCAGCAGCCCGAAGAGCTCCGCGGGATAGGCGGTCGGGCGGCTGAGCTTCAGTTCAACGCCGGTGCTCGTAAAGTCCTGCTTCCGGAGAAAGATGGCCACCCGCGCAGCCGCGAGATTGTAGCGCCGGGCCTTGATGCAGGCGTTCTCCAGGTTTTTCGCAAGCTGGGCAAAGACAAAGGTCCCGTCGGAAGAGGCCGGCGTAAAGGTCTTTGCCTTGCTGATGGACTGGTAGCTGCTCTTCGTCTCCGTCGTAACGGGGTACACGCTCCTGCCGTTCAGCTCGTGCCACACCTCCTGGTAGGGTTTGGACAGATGCTTTTTGACGAACCCCTCGTCCTTGCGCGCGAACTGAAGCGCTGTCGTGATCCCGCACTTGTTGAGATACGCCGCCGTGTTCGGTCCGATGCCCCACACTTTTTCTATTGGAAGCTTTTCGAGGAAGAGATGGATCTCGCGGCCGGGAATCATGGTGATTCCGTGCGGCTTTTTGTGCTTTGATCCGATCTTGGCAAGGACCTTCGAGAGGGAGACGCCCACGGACACGGACAGTCCCAGCTCCTGCTGGATGGTGTCCTGCATCTTCTGCGCGATCTCTTCATAAGGTCCGTGAAAGCTTCGCCTGAGGCCTGTCAAGTCCACAAACGCCTCGTCAATGGAATACTCTTCGACATCAGGCGAGAAGCGCCGGAGGATCTCGAACATCCGGACGGAAAAGAGGCTATACGTTTCATAATCGGACGGAAGGATAACGGCATCAGGGCAGAGCTTCTTCACGTCCGAAAGCCGCACCCCGCGCTGCACGCCGCGCGCCTTGGCCTCGTAGCTTGCCGCGGCCACGATCCCGCGCTCCTTGCCCGTGATCACCGGCCGGCCGCGAAGTTCCGGATGGATCGCCTGTTCGCAGGAAGCGAAGAACGCGTCGGCGTCCAGGTGCAGGATGGCCTGGGGCCAGGAGGAGAGGGAAATGAATTGGTTGTCCATGTTTTTTCACACAAAGCCACGAAGCATACAAAGGGAAGCGTTTTTTTGTACGTTTTTCTCCGTGCCTCAGTGCCTTCGTGTGAGGACCGGATTTGATCAGATCAAAAAAATGTTTTCACACAAAGGTGTGATATTAATTTTTCAGAATCTTTGCGGCTATCGGCGGTTCTGAGCGGCATCGGCGCTCCAAATCCCGCCGCCCTGCGTCGAGATGAACAGAAAAACGAAGCAGTAAAGCGCCGCGAGCTCGCCGCTGTTCTGGATCGGCAAGAGCGCCTTCGTCCCGTGCGCCATCCAGTACGCAAAGGCCATCAGGCCGCTTGCAAGGAAGGCTGCCTGCCGCGTGAACAGCCCGATCATGATCAGGATGCCGCAGGTCAGCTCGATCGGTCCGGCGCCGTAGATGATGAAGGCGGGGACCCCGGCGGGCATTGCGCTCGGAATGCCGAACAGCTTCTGGGAGCCGTGCCAGAGAAAAAGAAATCCTGCGACGATCCGCATCAGCGCGTAACCCTGAGAATTGAAACTCGACATGAATGGCTTCATAGAAACACCTCCTGTTTTTGCGACGGTCAAGATATTAAACCGCTCTTTCGATCCGATGCCGTGCCATAGAACGACTTCTGATGTTTACAACTTCAGTTCCAAGAAACGGGCAGTTGAATCCGGGTTGTACCGGTAGCTTTCTATGTCAATGAACCCCAGGTTTTCATACAACCGGATCGCATCCGCCAGACGATCGATCGTATCCAGTCGCATACTGGCGTAACCGATCTCCTTCGCATGCCTGATGAGCTCTTCACAAAGGGCCCTGCCGATCCTTTTTCTTCTGAAGCGGTCGTAGACATAGAGCCGCTTCATTTCACACACCTTGGCCTGCAATTTCCGCAACCCGACACCTCCCGCGAGCTCCTCATCTTCAAAGGCAAGCAGGTATGCCCCGTCCGGAGGTCCATACATGGTTGTGAACTCCGAAAACTCCTTTTCCACGTTCTGAAAAGTCAAATCTACATTCAGCCAGTTCATGTAATCGCGCGTGATCTGCCTGGCAAAGGCATAGTCAGAAGCAGTCGAACAATGTTTAATTCGCATCATAATTATAACAAACGGGGTGCATGAGAGATCTTAACTGCGTTTCGGGCCTTTCAAAGCATTCCTTCTGTACTTCAGATACAGCTCCTCGACTTTTGTTCTCGCCCAGGGGGTTTTCCTCAGGAACTGCAGGCTGGACTTGATGCTCGGGTCATTATTAAAGCATCTTATCCTGATGATCTGCCCCATTTTCTCCCATCCATGATGCTCCACCAGTTGGGTAAGCATCATTTCCAGCGTGACACCGTGAAGGGGATCTTTATGTTGTTGGTCGCTCATGCCTATCCTTTTTTTCAACGACGAGATCCGAGGTGTCTGTCAGCCGCCCGCTTGCCCGGACTTCGCGGTCTGCCGGCGATTCCCCTGCTTCGATGCGTCGAAGAATTCCCTGACAGGCGCTGGATCGTATTTCCGCATCAACGAGCCGATATGCTGCATCTGCCGGCTGAGGGGATTGTGTTTTTTAATGGTCTTTGCCGCTTTTACGGCGGTCAGGACGTCTTCGGGCAGACCGATCTGTTTGAGCTGCTCGTCCGACAACTTCACAAGTCGTTCACCCAGGTCCTGCAATGAGAGCGCTGCTTTTTTCTTCTGCGTTCTGCTCAAACGCATTGGCTGCTCCCCTTGCGCCTGCCCGTGCTGCACAGCTTTCCTCATGTCTTTTTTGTGTACCAGTCCCATACTTCGATCCTCGCTAACTGCCGTTGTCTTTAACGCGACGGACAGCCATCATGTCATGTGGAAGTGTCCTCACCCGGACAGTCGTTATCGCATGACATAGCCAATGCGATACAACGAAAGCGGTATTGCGGCGATATGATCTATAGGTCTTCAGGAGGTCTTTAAGGTAAGGCCAACTCCCTGCCAACAGCCTGCTGGAACGCTAAAAGCCGCACCCGTTTGGGTACGGCTTTGTTGTTTCGTTCTTCCGGGAAATATCACAGCTTAACTTCCCTCAGATACTTCGCCGCATCCTCCGGCGGCGTGGGGTTGATGTAGAAGCCCGAACCCCGCTCAAACCCCTCGACGCGGGTGAGCCGCGGCATGATCTCCAGGTGCCAGTGGAAGTCGTCGTTCAGGGTGTGCCAATGGCCGCGGCGCGGCACGCGGTTCGGCGCGGTGTACAGCGTGTAGTTGTAGGGCGGCATATTCAGCACCTTCCCGAGCCGTTGCAGCGTATGCCGAAGCGTCCGGGAAAAGTCCATGATCTCTTCCTTGGTCACGTCAACGTAGGAGCAGAGATGCTTCTTGGGGTAGATCCAGGTCTCGAAGGGGTAGCGAGGCGCGAAGGGCACCATGACCAGGAAGTGGCGTGTCTCCTCGACCACGCGCTCGGGGCTTGAGAGCTCCTGTCTGATGATATCGCAGAAGATGCACCGCTCCTTGTAATCGAAGTACGATTTGGCGCCGTCAAGCTTTTCCTTGACGAGTTTGGGAATGACCGGAGTGGCGATCAACTGGGAGTGCGGATGGTTCAGGACCGCGCCCGCGGTCCAGCCCTGGTTTTTAAAGACCAGTACGTACCGGAGACGGCTGTCCCGTTCCAGGTCGAGGATGCGGTCCCGGTAGGACCACAGCACCTTTTCGACCTGATTTTCGGGAAGGTCCTCGAGCCGGAGCGCATGTTCGGGGCTCTCGATGATGATCTCATGGGCGCCGATGCCGTTCATCCAGTCGTAGATGCCGCTCCCCTCGCGCTCGAGGCTGCCTTCGATATGGAGCACGGGAAACTTGCTCGGGATGACGCGCACCCACCAGCCGGAAGCGTTCGGAAGGGTCTTTTCAGGACGGAATGACGCGATCTCGGGAGGGGTCTTGGCTTCATTCCCGCCGCAGAACGGACACTCCGCGGGCGTCATATCATCAGGCGGTTCTTCAAAGGTGTACGATTCCGGCTTTTTCGGGCGATCGGTATTGACGATGATCCACCGGCCGACGATGGGGTCCTTTCGCAAGCGTGACATCAGCTGCCTGACCTCGCCTTCTGCTCTGTCAGGACCTTGTGCACGATGCGCTTCAGTTCTTTAATGCGGATGGGTTTGTTGATGTATTCGGCTGCACCGAGGCTCATGGCCTTGAGGTAGCTTTCCACTTCGCCGTAGGCGGTAACCATGATCACATCGGTTTTCGAGCCGATCTTCCGTATCTCCTGCAGCAGTTGGAGGCCGTCCATGACCGGCATTTTGATGTCTGTGACCACGAGGTTGAACGGCTGACTCTTGAAAAGGGTGAGCGCCTCCTCACCGCTGCCGGCGAGGGCCACTTCATAACCTTCATCGGTCAATATGGTGTGAAAGAGTTCTCGTGCGCCCACTTCGTCATCAACCACCAGAATCTTCATCTGCTCTCCCCGCTTTACGACCGTACAGCAAAAATATCATAAAATCCTACCTGCGTCAAGGTTCGGGGGCAATCGGTTGCGGATTATGGCGTCGTAATTGTGGGAACTCGACGAATTTGCAGTCTTTTGAAAATTCAATGATTCATTTCGTACAGAAGCCGCAACCCTTCGAGCGTCAGCTGAGGCTTTATTTCCTGAATACTTTCGGTCTCTTGTGAGACAAGCTCGGCCAGGCCGCCCGTAGCTACAACTTTGGCGTCTGGAGAAAGCTCCTTCTTCATCCGCCCGACGATCCCATCCACCAGGCCGGCATAGCCGTAGATGATCCCGGCCTGCATGGCGCTGATGGTGTCTCCGCCGATCACTCCGGCCGGTTTGGCAAGTTCGACGCGCGGCAGCTTGGACGCCCGCTGGAACAACGCCTCTGCCGAGATCTTCACTCCCGGGCAGATTGCGCCGCCAAGATATTCGCCGTTCTTCGTCACCGCGCAGAAGGTCGTTGCCGTGCCGAAGTCCACGATGATGATCGGCCCTCCGTAAAGCTTGTACGCGGCGGCGGCGTTCACGATGCGGTCCGCGCCCACTTCCCTGGGATTGTCGTAGCGGATCGTGATGCCGGTCTTGAGCTCGTGCGTCACGACCAGGGGATCGATCCTGAAGTACTTCCGCGACATCTCGGTCATCACCGGCAGAAGCGGCGGCACGACCGTCGAGATGATGACGCCGTCGATCTGATGGAATTCGAGTTTCGCAAAGCCGAAGAGGTCCTTGAAGATCATGGCGTACTCGTCGGGTGTGATCCGGGTGTTCGTGCCTACGCGCCAGTTCTCGACGAGTTTCCCGTTGTCGAACACGCCGAGGACCACATTGGTGTTGCCGATGTCGATGGCAAGAAGCATATGAACCCCCTGAAATGTTTTTCACCGCAGAGGACGCAGAGGAAAGAATATAACCTGGGGAAAAACGAAAAAATCCGGCATAATATACTGCCTGTTCTTTGTTACCTCTGCGACCTCTGCGTCCTCTGCGGTAAGGATTTTTTAAAGCTTTTTTATGATCGTCACATCTCCCGCTGCCACTGTTCTCAGGCTGCCGTCATCGAGCCTGACGATCAACCTGCCCTCGTCATCGATCCCCTGCGCCAGGCCTTCGAGGGTCTCCCCCGCGCCGCTGACGAAGATGCGGTTACCGACCGTCATGTTAAGGGACAGCCACTCACGGAGAATGTCCTGCCCGGTCAAGAGAAAGACCTCATACCAGTGGTCTATTTCTCTCAGGAGCTGCTGTACCAGCGCGGTCCTGTCGATCTTTTCGCCGGTCTCCGCGGCGAGCGTGGTAGCGAGAGGGCGGACCTCCGCGGGCAACTCCCCGGGATCCATGTTCACATCCACGCCGATGCCAAGCACGATATGCCTGACGCGGTCCTGCTCGGCGCTCATTTCCGTAAGCAGTCCGCTTACCTTCCTGCCGCCGATGAAGATGTCATTCGGCCATTTGATGAAAGCTTCCGCGCTGCACTTCTTGCGTATCGCCAGGGCAACGGCCACGGCGCCCGTCAAGGTAATGAGCGGCGCCTTGCGCAGCGGGATGTCCGGACGCAGGATGACGCTGAGGTAGAGGTTTCCCTTCGGCGAAATCCACTTTCTGCCGAGCCTGCCCTTGCCGCCGGTCTGCGTCTCGGCGATCACCACCGTGCCCTCCGGCGCGCCCTTCGCCGCCATCTCCATCGCCAGCGTATTGGTTGACACAACTTCGGATAAGAGATGGATCTCTTTGCCGATGACCTTTGTCTTGAGCCCCGTCTTGATATCGCTCTGCCGAAGGATGTCAGGTGTCGATAGAATACGATATCCCTGCGACGGCACCGCCTCGATCCCGAACCCCTCGCGCTCAAGCGACTTGATGTGCTTCCACACCATGGTGCGGGAGATTCCGGTCTTTCGTGCAAGTTCCTCGCCGGAAAGATAACCGGTCTTCGAGGATCTAAGCATATTCAGGATTCTGTCTTTGTACATTCGAACTCTAAAACCATATTTGCCACTGATGAGCACGGATTTACACGAATAATTTCGTACGTGATTATAATCCTTTCATCCGTGACCATCCGTGTGCATCCGTGGCCACATTGCCTTGCTGTTATTTTATCTTCATGCTGATGTCCGCCGCGGGCGCCGAATGCGTCAGGCTTCCGGAAGAAATAAAATCCACTCCCGTCTCCGCGATCGGCCTGATCGTCTCAAGCGTCACGTTTCCCGACGCCTCAACGAGCGCACGCCCGGCAACGAGCTTCACCGCCTCTCGCATGACATCAATCGGCATATTGTCGAGCATGATGATGTCCGCCCCGACGGCCAATGCCTCCGCGACCTCATCGAGGGTCCTGGTCTCCACCTCGATCTTGAGCAGGTGATGGGCCTTCTTTTGGGCGCGTTCGACGGCCTTGATGATGCCGCCCGCGGCCTTGATGTGGTTGTCCTTGATCAGTACGCCGTCAAAGAGTCCGAAACGGTGGTTCCTCCCCCCGCCCATGCGCACGGCGTACTTCTCAAGCTTCCGCAGGCCCGGCAGCGTCTTTCTCGTGTCGAGCATTTCGGCCTTCAAACCCTTGACCTTTTCAACATACCTGGCCGTCAAGGTCGCAATGCCGGACAGGTGCTGAAGCAGGTTCAAGGCAACGCGCTCGCCCGCGAGCAGGAGCCTCGTGTTCCCGGATAATTTCGCAATCTCGGTGCCGGAGTGTATTACAGCCCCGTCCTTCGCAAAGGCCAGGAATTGGATGGCAGGATCAAGATAATGGAAAACTTCCCGGGCCACATCGAGCCCGGCAAGCACCAGATGCTGCTTTGCCAGCATCACGGCCTCTGATGTGGAATCGGCCGGGACCGTCGCCTCGCTGGTCACGTCACCGGGGCCGAGGTCTTCGGCAAGGGCCTGTTCTATAAGGTTCTTAAGATAGTGGTCCACACCAAGCTCCGTAACAACTTGAGTTGAATTTTATGGTACATTCGCATCGATTGCAAGGTCAAGCGCGCTACTTCGTCAATTCCTCCAGCATCCCCATATCCAGCAGCCGCGCCCCATGCAGCACCCGCATGATGATTACCCTTGACTCTATAATTTTGAAGATGGTCCGATAATTTCCGTACACAAGATGGCGATAGGCCGTACCAAGCAATTCGTTTTCCCGCACAAGCGGGCAGCGTTCGGGAAGACGCTCCAGTGTGCCGATCTGTTCCTCAAGCCACAGAA
>JAXIPA010000060.1:0-3078 GCA_045403145.1 Nitrospirota bacterium
ATCGGTTACAAGAAGTTCTCCCCCGGCCGTATCAATCGGACACCCGTCGTTCGTGCATTTTTTTATAAAGTTGATGTATTCCTGTGTGGTTAAATCCGGTGATGATTTTGTTGTGGCCCCGCTCACCGCAGTGTTCGTCCATGGTTTCTTTGTCTTGCATGCAAACTCGCACGTAGCCTGCGTTCCGTCCATGACGGCAGATCGCGGGATCGTGCCGGTCGGATAGGTCCAGTTGCCGTTGCCGTCCTTTATAGCATCCTGGTAATGCAGGCCGGATGAATCTAATGTGGTTGTGGCCTCGATGTTGGCTTCGCGTTTGGCAGCGTCGCTGAAATTGTAATTCGTGCCCGCGCACTTATAGGTCATGTGCTTTTCCCACCAGGGCTGACATTCTGTATAGGTGCCGAGTTTTCCGGGGACCGATTTGCATGATGAAAGCGGAGTTAAACCCGTCGTTTGATAGTTTTTGAATGCGAAAACGCCGTCGTCAATCTCTTCTTTTTTGGTACAGGTGTTGTCTGCCTGCAGGGCCGCGCAGCTGTCCGCGATTGATATCGAGTCGCTTTCGATATAGCATTTAATGTCCGTTGACAAATAAGTGTACCCGGACGGACAGATAGGAGGTGACTTTTTTAACATGAGATAATCGTTGATCCACTCCTCGTTGGCAGTACAGCGCCTGCCGCCTCCGTCTGACTCACCCAAGGTGGGCGACGGCGTGCCAGGTTGAATGTCGTTTACCGGGACATTGTTCTGGGTTTGGTACTGAATTACAAGATTATCCAGTCGTGTCTGCAATATCGGCTTCCAGCCCCCCCAGCCTGTTTGATCACAGCTGATAACACCTGATCCTTCAGACGACGTATCGGTTCTGTCATATACACCATCAGAGTCCGTATCGACCAATATGGTGTAGGATATATAGTTATCGCTGTCGCGTCCCATGTACATATGAACGGTCAAATCCAGCCACGGTAAGTACGTATACGTCGGATCAACAGCGGTAGTATTTGCGTTCAGGGTCTTTATGACGGCACAGGTCTTATAAGCGCTGTTGTTGGAGCTCATGGCCTGGGACGTGAGTATCGTGGAATAGAGGGATTTCGGATCGGAGAGCTGCGTACCGGCTTCCGATGACGCAGCAGCATCCATGCCGCTCCCTGTGCCTCCGTTGTAATACTGCGTCGGATCTGCTGAAACGGCACCCGAACCGCCGAGGCTGCAATTCGTGGTGTCCTGTGCATAATAGGTAATGGCAGAAGCATTGATATTTGAGCTGGTAACCGCGATTCGCGCGTTTGATTGCTGAACGGCCCCTATCGCGCCGCCCCCGAGGGTCTGTAATATGATCGACATGTCGGAATTTACGATACCCGAGCCGCAGCTGTTGTTAATGCAAAAACAACCTCCAAGGGCGTCGGTATTGGTCAGTTGGACCCCTACCCTGCCCGTTCCATCAGCTATCCACTTGTAGTAGACGCAATTGGACCAAGTCCCAGCATCGCAGGAAATCCAGCCGTTTGCGCAAACACCGGAAATAAGGGTCGAGGTGTTCGGCGCAGCTGCGGGCGGGAGAAGAAAGACATAGCCGGACGTACCGCTGAAGCCGATATCCTCCTGCACGATCATCGAATCGAGGTCCCCGGTGGTCGAGGGATGAACGAGGATCTGCAGAAATTGTTTCGTTGACGGGCAAAATAGCTGCGCCGTAAACGAGTTGTTCCCGTTGACGGTAGAGAGCGGCTGGCCGGTCAGCATCGGTTGTATCAGGTTTAAGTTCAAGGCGTCGCCTGAGCCGTATCTTTGCTGAATTATGGTATCTATACCCGGCTGTACCTGGCTCTGGCCAAAGTAACCCGTGGTCGTCGGCTGCGAAACGGTCTGCGCCACGGCTGTCAGCTCCAGAGCACAAACAAATGCCACGCTAACTGCGATACTTATGGACCATTTCATCGATTGCCTGATCATAGGTCATCCCCCTGTCCACCATAGCTTCGATCTCGGAATATTCGCTTGCCGCCGATGTGTACACGTAATATGAGAACGGGTCCACGACAAGACGCGCAATGCCCTTTCCGTAAGGGCTGTCCATGAATATCTCGGAGTACCTGCCGCCTACGGTCTTCATGCTTTTCATCAGTTTCAGGGTAAAGTCATCGACGTCCAGGAGTTTTCTGTCCCGCGCTTTATCGAAATCGACCGACTCAAGATAGAAGTTAAACGCCGCCTGAGCACGAATGACGTTCCCGATATTCCCAAAGGTGTCAAGATCGAGGATGGACTGGGTCACGATGCCGAAAGAGCCACGGTACTTGCGCGCCCTTCTATACCCGCTCTCGATCACGTCCCCCAGGAACCTGTTGTCGCCCCTGATAAACTCATAGGCCTCGTCGAAAATGACGAGCCGGGGACGGGAGCGGTCGGATAGATACAGGTCCTGGGTAACTGCGTTTATGATCTGGAGAACGACAACCTTAAAAAGCTCTTTGCGTGACCTGAGGCCGTCGACTTCGAGCACGACGAACTCGTCCTGCGAAATATCGAGTGTCGATTTGCCGTTGAACCATTTGCCGTATGTGCCGCTTGAGGTAAAATCGCGGAGGTTGAACGCCATCGTATGACTAATCTTCTTAAAATCCTCGAGAGCGCTGCTGCCAATTCCGATATCTCCGGGCTTGAAATCGGTTGAATATTGAGGGTAGCTTTTTAAATAGGTATGCACATGGTCGATGCAGGCGTCTGTTCCTTCCTGCGAAAACGCCCATTCAATGGCTTCTTTTACGAGTGTTGACCCGGTCTCGGCGATGTCGTTCGGGACCTTGTCCGTGGCCGAGAATATCATCTGCATGATGATCGCCGCGATCGTCGAGATGTCGGTCTTGATGTCCGTTATGCCGGAAAAGGGATTGATACAGATATCAGCGTCTTCGGTGAAATCAATAAATTGAGCTTTCAACATCTTCGTCATTTTCCGGTATTAACGCACGTTATCTATGATCCTGAAAATGCCGTTTGCCGCGAACTGGTTGCACGCTATATAGTTGACAAGAAACGACTTGCCCGAGCCTGAAGTGGCCG
>JAXIPA010000032.1:0-5371 GCA_045403145.1 Nitrospirota bacterium
ACGGGTCTGGAGAAGCAGGAATCGTAATCGAGAAACGAGAGTGGGAACATTCCCCCTATTGTTTCTGCTTCGGCACCCGTCCCAGGAGGAAGAACTCATCGTTAGGCCGCAAGTCGATCAGGTTTGCCATGCGGTTCGATAGCGCGAAAAAGGCGCTGATGGCGCCGATGTCCCAGATGTCCTCATCCGGGAAGCCGTGCACCCGCAGTGCTTCGAAGTCTGCGTCTCCGACTTCCTCAGTATGCCTTGACACCTTGACCGCGAAGTCGAGCATCGCCTTCTGGCGCGGGGTGATGTCCGCCTTTCGGTAGTTCGAGGCGATTTGGTCCGCGATCAGAGCGTTCTTTGCGCGTACGCGCAGAATGGCGCCGTGAGCCACGACGCAGTACTGGCACTGGTTCATCGCTGAGGTGGCGACCACGATCATCTCTCGTTCCGCCCTGGTAAGACCTCCCTCCTTCTCCATGAGCGCATCATGATACGCGAAAAACGCGCGGAATTCATCAGGCCGGTGGGCGAGCGCCAGAAACACATTCGGCACGAAACCGGCCTTTTCCTGCACCTTCAGTATCCGGTCCCGGATGTCCTGCGGCAGGTCTTTAATTTCCGGTACGGGGTACCGGCTGATCGGTTTGCTGTTCATGGGGTCTCCTTGAAGAGGAGTGGTGCATTCCGTAGGTTGGGCTGAACTGTCTTCGCGTGAAGCTTAACACACCGGGTGCGCGAGACGTTGGGCAAGATGAATCGCTTTGTCCAACCTACCAGCTATTTGCCGGCGGCTGTAGTTGCTTGTTCTGCATCTTTTTCTTTCTTTTCGAGATAAGCTTCTCTTACTTGAGTAAGAAATTTCCCTTCTCGAGTTTTCCAACTCATCCAACCATTTACCGTTGTTCGTTCACTTCCCGCTTTTTGTATGCAGTATATGGCCGCATAAGATGGACTCGGAAAGTTTTCATTCAATACACTCAAAGAGCCATCAGCTTCAAGTTTGGCTATGTATGTTTGCTGCTTCCCGCCTCGTGGCTTGTAACTCATTGTCAGCTCTGATCCTACTTCAAGAAAACCTTCTTCTATCAGATCAGAGATAGAAACATCGTATGTTTTTATACCTGATTGGGGTTGGGATTCCCTGTCCGTCGTGTCAAATACCGGACGATATTCTTCGGGAATTTCGTAAGCTACCTTTTTGGGATTTCCAAATTGTGTGAATTTCCGAACAATCCAAAGTTTGACATCGTTCTTTAAAGTAGCTGCCCATTCCCTCAGGTCATTAGAAACGGCATCAATCGGCATTCCAATAATAGGCGCTTTCTCAAAAATATCTCCAAGAACTTTTCGGATGTCAATTTCTTTGATACCCTCGTCGTCGAACTTTTCCTTCGTGCCGGAATCCTCATTAACCATCTGCACCAATATTTCCGTGAGGAGCTGACGTGTTTCAAGGCGAACGGCAGCTAGAAGTTGTTTTGTTACTTGCGGGGCAATATGGGTCCAAACGTTGTGATGGGCTAGCTCTGCCTCAACGATATACCATATTCGCGACGACAGATCGATAGCGAAACCATCGGGAATCGTTCCAAAACCATCCTTTGTTTTAATCTTTTTTTTGGGGATGAGAATTGACGATGGTCCGAAAAAGTGTTCGGAATTTGCCATCACAAGATCTTCTACCTCTTGCTCATTAATAAATTTTGTTTCAATCAATTTATTGGCATCAAAGATTATCATTCCGACATCCTTTGCTCATTCACCGAACTACTACAGTTGAGTTTTTACCCATGTGTTCCCACTCTCACTTCTTCTTTTCGACTCAGGGAAACTTTCAGCCCCTCCCGAGCAAGCGCCTTCATGACCGTCTTCCGAACCGTGTCGGCAAGCACCACGGCCCGCTCCGCCTCTTTCTTCGTAACCTTGTCTTTTCCCGGATAGCGTGTCGTAATGGCATAAGGCCCGAGAATCTCGGCTTTCTGGAGGTCCGTCGCCCATTCGGCCGAAGAGGGTAGCAGCTCAAGGAGGAGCTTGATATTGTGGGAATAGGGGAAATCAATATTCTTGAAGATGAGATACGCTTTCAGACATTTTTCAGCGCACTGCTGGGCGTGATAGGCGATCAGCTTGTACGGAACGGCGCTTTTGAGCTTGAATGCGAATCGAGCCAGCCTCAGGTCGTCGTCAGCGTGCTGCAGCCATTCTTTTACCTTCTTTTTGACCAACGCGCTGTTTCCGCTCATAAAGCAGCCTCCCTTCCTTCGATACATATCGCGCGACCGTCCCGGGAATTTGCTTGTCCTCCTCGAACTCATCGGGGGTGGCAACGACAATGTCCGTCGCGATTAAGAGACCCCGGAGCGCTCCGTCCATCTCCGCCATCATCTTGTGTCGGTTGCCCTTTTTCGCCGCTCGTGTTATGACCAGAAAATCCACATCGCTGTGCTCATCGGCGGTGCCGCGGGCGTAGGAACCGAACAGTATGATGCGCTCGGGATGGAACTTTTCAACCAACCGCCTCGCGGCTTCCTGGATTGTCTTCTCGCTTATCATCTCGTCAACCTCAACAGCGTGATGCTCTGCCTGTGTAATGATAATAGTATAGAATTTCACGAAATGCAAGCAGCCCCTTGGTTATCGGCACGCGCGACCTGCGGCGATACCGTGAATTTCTAACGGGGTGAATCGTTTTCCCCGACGGCTGCTACAGTGAGACCACCTTTCCCATGAAGAGAATAAGGCCGGTCTGGCGATCGCGGACGAGGAAGAGGAACGGATGATCGATGGTCACTACCAATGCAGGTGGAGGCGCTGCTGTGACGCCTATTATAATAGCAGTAGCCGCTGCTGCCTCTGTACCTTTCTCGTCAACACCGATGAAGGCCTGGTGCACGACACTGCTTATTGAGAGATCGCGGAGCCCGTCAATGCCGGAAAAGTCCGCGTTATTTGGATCAAAGGCGTCGATCATGCCGAGAGACGACAAGATAGTCTTCAAACCAGCCGCAGTATTAAATGTAAATTTCGGCAAGGAGAGGTCGATATAGGTATTGGTTAGCTGACTGGTAATATCATCCAGTCTGGTCGGCGTGAGTGTTGACAGGAACGAGTCGAAGGTTCCCGCGTCAGGCATGAGCACGAGCATAGACAGGTTCCCGTCCACATAGGGGAGATCCACTGCCTGACAGCCGTTGCTTTGGGCATAGGGAAACACCATCGTTTGGTGCATCAAAGGGACTGTTGACGATGATCCGTTGCTGTTGAAAAACGGTCGATTACTGGTGCTCTCAGCCCGGAATGGTGATGCCCAGTCAGCCTTGAACCATATGGCATTCGTAAGGACTATGCGGGTATCGGGAGTAATAGCCCCATCCGGGATCAGATTGACTATTCTTTCATTCGTCTGGTTTTCAACCCAGGAATTGATGGTGATCCTCGAGTCTTCCGGCGCATTGATAAAGTCGACGAGGCGGAGACCGGCTCCGTAATTGACCGCAACAGTATCAAGATATGCCGGCAGGATGGGGAAATCCTGCTGTCCCCAGACAGCGTTCACGATGTTCAGGCGCGGTGACACGGAGCCATCGCTATGAACGGTGCCCGTAGTCTTCGTTGCGAGCAGAAGGTCGAGTTTGTTGAAGGCGGGGTTGAGGCGTTCCTGCGGAAGGGGAAAGGTCAGCGCCTGCTCCATCCCGCTCAGTGTCGTCCCCCTGGCTCCGGCTGCTGCCAGGGCAACGGCCAGGGTAATGCTGTAGGGTGAGAAGACGGTGTTCGTATCAGCGCCCGTACCGATCTGACCAAAGGCCTTCAGCGCAAAATCGGTGTTACCTCCCACCACCGCTGCCAGGTCCGCATCACTGACCTGGGGATTGGTGTCGCGTGCAAGGCTGGAAAGCGCTATGTTGCCGTCCGTTGTCTCAGTATTGTTCCCGGCATGACAACCGCCTACTGCCGCAAGGCAAAGAAGCAGGGCAAACATCCGAACACCAAAACCTGTTGTACGCATGGCGTCCTCCTTACCGGGACTGATCGATCAGGGTATTGTTCCGAAAACCCGTGGTTGGGCTGAACGGTCCGGGCGAAGCCCAACAGGACAATTGCAGGAGACTACTCATTTCAAGTTTAGCACATCCCGGGATATCTCCCCATACGTGATAGACTGAGTGTTTGTTCAATTACCCGCGTACCGCCTCGATGACGCTCAGCTCGGAAGATGTCGGGATGATCCGCGTCAGTCTGAGGCCCGCCGATTTCAGGAGAGCCCGGTACTCGTCGCCGGTGCGCTCGAGGCCGCCGGTCATTACCATCATGTTGAGGTCCATGAACTTGTGGAAGAAGGGGCTGTTGTCTGAAGGGATCACGGCTTCGATTAAAATAAGCCTTCCGTTTTCCGCCATCACGCGGAGACAATTCCTGAGGATTGCCGCTGCGCGCTCATCATCCCAGTCGTGGATGACCGCCTTGAGGATATAGACGGCGCCGCCTGAAGGGACTGATTCAAAAAAGTCGCCGCTGACGACCTCGCAGCGTGCCACCAGCCCGGTCGTTTCGATCCGGCGTTGCGCTTTGGGAGCCACACGCGGGAGGTCAAAAAGCACCCCCTTGACTTCCTGATGCTTATTGAGGATGGCGGCAAGAAGGCTTCCGTCACCGCCGCCCACGTCAACCACCGTGGGAAAGGGCGAGAAGTCATAGGCGTCCAGGATTGGCCCGAGTGCCGCTTCGGTCATATTCGCCATTGCCTCGTCAAAGGTCTTTGCGTCCTCGGGATGAAGCGCGCGGTATCGCCACAAGTCCATGCTGAAATGATGGTCAAAGGCGGTTTCGCCGGTCTTTACACTGTGCATCAGGTCACCCCATGCTTCGTAATGCTCCTCGTCCAGTTGTTCGAGCACGAAGGCGCGCAGCGAACCGGACACGCCTGTCTGGAGCGTTGAGGCAAGGGGAGTCGCGCTAAAGCGTCCTTTCTTATCTTCGGTGAACACGCCTTCGCCAGCGAGCGCGCGCAGCACGCGATAGAGCGAGGGGGCGTGCGTTTTCGTGGCCCTGGCCAGCTCTTCGATGCTCCTCGGCCCCTCTTTCAGAAGGTCGGCGATGCCAAGCTTGACAACGACGGAGAGCGCCCTGGAAAGCCAGAAGCCCGAAATCAGACGAAGCATGGCTGTCTGCTGCGATAAATCGACACCGGCAACTCTATCGTGTTCATTCATGCCATGTTCCATCCTTGATGTTTCAAAAAATCCGTGTCCCTTCGCGGCAATAGGTTTTTTCAGGGTCTTTCATCGGTTTCCATGAGCTGCCAGTCGGCGAAGCCGTCCTTTTTGTCCGACAGCCTCTTTCCGACAAGCTTGATGCCGGTCTTCTGGGGATGGGTTTTGATGGT
>JAXIPA010000055.1:0-14168 GCA_045403145.1 Nitrospirota bacterium
CGCTGAGATGGTTTGCGTCGGCACGTTCTTCCAAGAGTTCCCCACGAGGACGACAGCATTTTCATTATTCATTTGAGCCTCCAATAGTTAAATTCATGATGACCATCATATGATCGAGCATGCAATGGCGTTCAGGGTAATGATTCATAGTACCTTGATCACAACCTTTCCTTTGGCACGTCCGCTTTCGACGTAGGCCAATGCATCATTGGTGGATGCGAATGGAAAGACTTTATCGATAACCGGCCGTATGGCGCCAGACTCGATAAGCGGTGTGATCTGGCGCAACTGGCTTCCACTCGCTTTCATGAAGAGGAATGAAAAACTGATATCACGGCGTTTTGCCTTTCTCTTAGTTCCAAGGCTAAGAACGCGCATGACCTGCTTCACAAACCAGGGTGCCTTGATTTCAACAGCAAACTCGGGATCGGGTGGTCCGGAAATGGAGATGAGTTTTCCGCTCGGTTTTAGTACGCGTAGCGACTTTTCGAGTGTCTTGTTGTCCTGGCTATTCAGAACTACGTCGTAGTCATGCAGGATGGTTTCGAAATTCTCTTTCTTGTAGTCGATCACTACATCCGCACCGAGACTCTTCACCAAGTCAATATTTGCCGCACTTGTTGTTGTGGCTACGGTTGCTCCCAAGTGCTTCGCCAGCTGAATAGCAAATGTGCCGACGCCACCGGAACCCGCCTGAATGAAAACTTTTTGCCCTTTCTGTAGGTGCGCTTTTTCGACTAAAGCTTGCCAAGCAGTCAGACCAACCAATGGTATGGATGCGGCTTCTTCCATCGTAAGATTTTTGGGTTTTAGTGCTACGTCTTTTTCGCTTACTGAAATAAATTCGGCAAACGTTCCAATCCTATGGTCTGCCGGCCGCGCATAAACCTCGTCTCCGACCTTGAATTGCCGAACACGCGCCCCGGCTTTAATCACAATTCCTGCGACATCGTGGCCTAAAGTTAATGGCGGTTTGTAGGGCAAAATCAGTTTGAATTCTCCGTCCCTGATTTTGGAATCCAAAAGGTTAACACCAGCAGCGTGAACCTGAATCAATACGTCATCATTTCGCATTTCCGGATCCGGCATTTCGGCGGCCTGCAAAGCAACCTTTTTTCCGTAACGCTTGATGCCAAACGCTTTCATTATTTTCTCCTTGTTTCGCTTTCGTCTGAATTAACTTGCTTTGCTTGCGGCAATTTCCCATAATAGCACTTCAATGGTTTTTCCTCGGCTATTACGATGCAGTAGTTACACATGATGCATTTTGATTCGGACTGAGTTCCTTTGCTGAATTTGCTCACGATGTCCGGTTCGACGATAAATGGCCGGCTCATTGAAACAAAATCCAGTTTCTTGTTCTTGATGATATCGTTGATGTCATCCATGTTATTTATTCCGCCGACAACTATCACCGGGATATTTACCGTTTTTTTTATTTCAGATGCCGCATCGAGATTGTATTTCAAAAGGGGCTTTGGTTGTTTCAAGACTGTTTTGAGAACCGGTTTTGCGATTCTTTTTAAAAATCCGGGAATATTTTTGTACTTGAACATATATTCCATTGCTGCGTCGGCAGGCAGCTTTTCTCCGCGCAAGGTGTAGAAACCATCCTCAACTGTCCCGCAGGAAACTTCAATCGCTGCACAACCGGAGTCTTCCAGCATTTGAGCAATTTTACCGGCTTCTTCAATCCTCATTCCGTTCTTTCGTCCGTCGTGCGCATTGATTTTTGCGAGAATCGGATAATCACCAACGCGCTCTTTGGCTTTCTTGAAAATCTCGCCGACAATTCGGTATTTGTTTTCAATTGAGCCGCCCCAGCCATCCTTTCTGCGGTTTGAGTGAGAGGATAAAAATTCGGACAGCAAATAACCATGGGCAAGATGAAGCTCTACTCCATCGAAGCCTGCTTTTTTCGCTCTGATAATAGCGGAAACAAAATTGTTGATGATTTCCTGTATCCCGGATTCAGATAGTTCTCTCGGCATGTCTTCATTAAAAAACGCATCGCGCAAGGCTGATGGCGCAACAACCGGCAAGCCTGTTGACTTAGAGCGTGTTTGCCTGCCGCAATGAGTTATCTGCATTATTATCGGCGTGTCGTATTCATGAACGGCGTCTGTTATTTCTTTATATGCCGGAATGCTTCTATCGTCGTCGATCATCGCCTTACCAACCGCGTTGCTTTTTCCATCTGCCTGAACGGCTGCATAGCCGGTAATTATTGCTCCGACACCTCCTTTCGCTAAACGGATATACAGATTCTTCAGCTTTTCAGTCGGAAAGCCGTTTTCGTCAGCCATTCCTTCATACGTTGCTGAACGAATAATCCGGTTTTTTAATTTCACGCCTGCTATCTGTGCTTGCTCAAATACGGCATTTGTCATTTTACTTTCCTCCATTTGTCCCGGTAGGGTATGATTTAATTCTTTTGCGGCAATAATTTCAGTAATCACGATTCATACTGCCTCAGTTTGCTTATCGCCGTTGCCCGCCTGCTCGACCCGAAAACCTGACAGCCCGCTTTCGCGAGGGCTTGAGCTACTGCTTTACTAATTCCAGCCGATGCATGCCCGTACCAGTGCAACCTTAATGCTTTTACTGTTCATACGATCTCTCCTTAATGTGAAATTTATGTGGACTTACTATGAGAAATATGTTACTATCATTCTAGTATGAAGTCAATACTAAAACGGTATGAACTCAAAAAAATCTTCTGCCAATACCTGTCCGATAGCGCGGACCCTCGCTTTTCTAGGCGATGCCTGGACGATACTGATCTTGCGGGATGCGAATTCCGGGGTTACACGCTTCGATCAGTTTCGGAAAAGTCTGGGCATTGCACCGACCATGCTGACCAAGCGGCTAGAGATGCTGACGGAGGAGAAACTGCTCGAAAAGCGGCGATACTCGGAACACCCGCCACGTGACGAGTATGTCTTGACCGAGGCTGGTCGCGACTACTTGCCCGTACTCTTCATGATTGGCGCATGGGGTCGAAAGCATCGGGGTGGGGGCAAGTTGGTGCGATTCTTGGACGGTGAGACCGGGACCGACATCAAGCCCGTCGCGATCGATGCCGTGACAGGCGCGGAGATTGGGACTCGTCCCATCCGTATGTTGGAACCAGAATGAGCACGGCGCGGGCGACTTCAGGTCGCTACGACCGCTGCAACCGGCTTACCGTAGGATTTTTTACCGTTTCGCAAACTCGTCGGGAAGAACGGCAGGCGCTCAAGTTGGCTGCGAAGCTCCGCGAGAAAAATGGATTATCGCAGCAGCAAATGGCAAGGTTTATGGGTACCAGTCAGCAGGCGGTCTCGCGGATCGAGAGCGGTGAGTATGAAGGCTTTACTCTCAAGACCCTGGAAAAGATCGCCTAGGCAACCGGAACAAAGGTCAAGATTGAGTTTGTTGCGGCATAGCGCTGCGACTGACGCTCCGTTTCTCGCTTTGATCGCTACTGCGATTCCGAGGGGTGACCACAATAATCGGAGCGAAAATATTATCACAGTGAATGAAAAAAGGGTTAGCTCTCCAAGCTAACCCTTTGTAATTGGAGCGGAGGAGATGATAGCAAACCCCTGACCCCAAGACTGTCGAGAAAAAATTTATCACATTTTTATCACATTCAAATGAAAAAGGGCTGACCAGTGAAGGTCAACCCTTTGATTTCTTGGTGGAGCTGAGGGGGAAGTCTCACGCACTCGCATGCTCGCTCCACAAGGGGGCCTGCCCCCTCGTGAGCTCCCCTAAAACATGAGGGAATCCTTCCCTCAAATCCCTTGGTTCGATCCCCCTCATCAAAATAAAAAAAGCCGGTCAATTGGATGACCAGCTTTGTTTATTTTGGTGGAGCTGAGGGGGATCGAACCCCTGACCCCAAGGCTGCCAGCAGGGAAGGGCAGAAAAACACAAACCTTGATTAATCGCCTGGTTTCCCGTTCATAACGATGAATCAAGGGCTTGTCGGCTTTACGATGGTTCTATCTGTTACGATGATTATGCCTGTTTGGATTATTTTTAGCACAATTTTAGCACAGTCAATTGCGTCCCTGTTTCCCATTGCATGAATATCAAGACTACCCCACATCTGCAGTAGCCATCTGCCGCAAATTGGAGACATCCCGCAGCGGCGGAGCGCCGAACATGCGGCTGTACTCGCGGCTGAATTGAGAAGGGCTTTCATAGCCGACCTGGAACGCCGCGCTCGTCGCATCCTGATTCTCTGCAAGCAGCAAACGCCGCGCTTCGTTCAAACGCAGCCATTTCTGGTACTGCAGCGGACTCATGGCAGTCACCGCGCGGAAATGATGGTGGAAGGTCGACGGGCTCATATTGACCTGGCTAGCCAGGTCATCGATACGCAACGGCTGGGTGTAGTTACTCTTCAACCAATCGATTGCCCGCGCTATCTGTTGACTCTGACTTCCCGCCGACGCCATCTGGCGCAGCCGCACACCCTGATCGCCTACAAGCAAACGGTAAAAGATTTCCCGCTCGATGATCGGCGCAAGGATCGGGATATCCATCGGCTCATCAAGCAGGTCGATCAGTCGTTGAAAGGTGGAGAGCATCGGCAACGTAACCTCGCCAATCGCCATGCCACGGCTCGATTGCTGCGGACGCGGCGGCGGAAGATTGCTGTCCACCATCAGTTGTGACATCACGCGCTGATCGAGTTTCAATACGAGTCCCAGACACGGTTTCTCCCGGCTCGCCTTGATGAACTGCGCAAACGTGGGTATATCCACAGACGTAATCAAAAAATGGCGCGGGTCGTACACATATGTCTCATCTCCCAGCAGCACACGTTTCGCCCCTTGCGCGACCACGCAAACGCGCGGTTCGTACATAATGCTTATCGGCTCGCTCGGCTCGTCCCGCCGATACAGTGACAATCCTGGCAAAGCATTCACGACCAGGTCGCTCTTATCGGTCCATCGGGCAATGCTCTTTCCTAGCGCTGCGAGCGCAACGTCCATTTCGTTATTCTCAATAACGGCATTTTCAGTTTGTTTTCGCATTCACAGCCTCCTGACCATATACTACCAGACTCCATTGCAGGGTACAATAATAATAGAAGGTTTAGGACTATTAGGCAAGAAATGAGCAGGATTGGTCTACCGCCCTTTGTTCTTTCAGGGGTAGGATATCATCATCACCAAGGGGCGCTGTCCTTACTCGAAACTCATAACCAGAAAAGGAGACATCGTATGAGCAAAACGCCAGAAAATAGAAACCAGGAGAACGGTAGTTTCAGCCTTGATCGCCGCGAATTCATCATGACAGGACTGATGTTGGCCGCCGCATCGACCTTGCCGGGCATCGCCGGCGGTGCTCCGGCAAAACGACCCGTGGTAAGCGCTCGCCGCAAGCTCGGCGGCACGCTGGAAGTATCGGCGCTCGGGCTTGGCTGCATGAACCTGAACTGGGCCTATGGGCCGGCCACAGACAAAGCGAAGGGGATCCAACTGATCCGGGCCGCCTTTGAACGGGGCGTAACCTTTTTCGACACGGCCGAGGCGTACGGTCCCCGCCTCAATGAGGTAGTCGTTGGTGAGGCGCTGGCCCCGTTTCGCGATCAGGTGGTCATCGCCACGAAGTTCGGCTTTGACATCAGCCCGGAGGGTGTCTTCAGAGGAGTCAACAGCCGGCCGGAGCATATCAAGCAGGTGGCGGAAGAATCGCTGAAGCGCCTGAAGACCGACCGCATCGATCTTTTCTACCAACATCGCGTCGACCCGAACGTGCCGATCGAAGATGTAGCGGGAGCTGTGAAAGACCTGATCCGGGAAGGGAAGGTGCGGCACTTCGGACTTTCCGAGGCTGGAGGAGCCACCATTAGCCGCGCCCATCGGGAACAGCCGGTTACCGCCGTACAGAACGAATATTCCGTCTGGACACGCGATCCTGAGCCCGAAGTGCTCTCGATCTGCGAAAAACTGGGAATCGGCTTCGTGCCGTGGAGTCCGCTCGGGATGGGGTATCTGACCGGCGCCATCGGTCCCGATACCGTCCTGGATCCAGTTTCGGACCTGCGGTCGAGTCACAAGTTCCCGCGCTTCACCCCGGAGGCGCGCCGGGCGAATTGGCCGGTCGTCGATCTGCTTCAGCGCGTGGGCCAGCGCCGGGGAGCGACGCCTGGGCAAGTCGCGCTCGCCTGGCTGCTCACCCGCAAGCCGTGGATCGTTCCCATTCCGGGAACAACCAAACAGAATCATCTGGAAGAGAATCTCGGCGCACTCAAGGTCGAACTGACGGCCGACGACCTCAGGGAGATCGAAGAGGGGTTCTCGAAGATACAGGTGCAGGGCGCGCGGGGGCCCGAAGCGCTCCTGGCCGGAATCGACATCGGGGCTAAACTGGGAACAAGTTCAATTGGCGGGCACGGCATGTCCCCCCTGCGTCGGGCGCCTGTCGCGCCTAAATCCGGCAGGTAGCGTTCGTCGTAACGCGCACTGAGAATCGAAAGGAGAATTAAAATGAAACTGCTCACCACTATGATCATGTCGCTTTTTCTGCTCACTTCGGCGGTCGCCCATGCGGACCAAGCAAGAGCCGTCTCAGGGTCGGGCGCATCCCAAGCGCCGCTTAAAATACAGAACAGGAGCGTCAACATGCTTGAAATCGAAGACAAGATAGCGTTGAGAGCGCTCGTCGATACTTTTTCGATACTGGCGGACCAGAAAGAGGCCCGCAAACAGACCGAGCTCTTTACAGAAAACGCGATTGTAGAAACATATATAAATGGTACATTGGCTACGAAGCTCAAGGGAAGAGAGGAAATCGGAAACACCTTCGAGAATTTTCTCAAGAACTTCGATATTGTTTATCACTTCAACGGCCAGCATCTCGTGTCGATCCAGGGAGACCATGCAACGGGAACCCTTTATTGCATGACATACCTCTTCGGCACTGAGAACGGAAAGAAGTTAAAAACCTCGATAGGCGTTCGTTACCATGATGAGTACGTTCGCGAGAACGGCAAGTGGTTGATTGGCAAACGGACATCCTTATTTGACTGGCTGGAGAAAGAAGCGCGACCTTAAGGAGAAAAAACAATGCAAAAACGTAAATTAGGAAAAAGCGGCCTGGAAGTTTCAGCTCTCGGGCTCGGTTGCATGGGAATGAGCATTGCCTACGGTATTCCTCCGGACAAGCAGGAGATGATCTCACTCATACGGAAAGCGGTCGAACGCGGCGTCACATTCTTTGACACTGCTGAGATTTACGGACCCAACACGAATGAAGAGATCGTGGGCGAAGCCCTGGCCCCCTTTCGCGGGAAAGTGGCAATAGCAACCAAGTTCGGGATCAAGATGAGTGCCGACTACAAACAGGTCCAGGACAGCCGGCCCGCAGGAATCAGGCAGAGCCTCGAAGGCTCGCTCAAGAGACTCAAGGTCGATGCCATTGACCTGTACTATCAACATCGTGTTGACACGAACGTGCCGATCGAAGAAGTGGCGGGAACGGTGAAAGACCTGATCCGGGAAGGGAAGGTCAAGCACTTCGGCCTCTCGGAACCGGGAGTGAAAACGATCCGCCGCGCGCACGTAGTCCAGCCGGTTACCGCGATCCAGAGCGAATACTCATTGTGGTGGCGGCGGCCTGAGGAGGAACTGCTCCCGACGCTCGAGGAGCTCGGGATCGGTCTCGTTCCCTTCAGCCCTCTTGGGAAAGGCTTCCTCACCGGAAAGATCGATGAGAAGACGGAGTTCGTCAAAACCGACTTCCGCAACATCGTACCTCGCTTCACACCGGAGGCCCGGAAGGCGAATCAGGGCTTGGTCGACCTGCTTCGCACGATCGCAGAACGGAAGAAGGTAACGCCTGCCCAGATAGCGCTCGCCTGGCTGCTTGCGCAAAAGCCGTGGATCGTTCCGATCCCGGGCACCACAAAGCTTTCTCGCCTGAACGAGAACATCGGAGCAGTTAATGTCGAGCTTACGTCAGACGATCTGCGAGAAATCGACAGCGCCGCTTCAAAGATCATGATCGAGGGGGATCGGTATCCCGAGGCGCTGGAAAAAAGAACGGGGCTTTAATCGACAATACGGAGCAGATTGTAAGGAGACAATGATTTATGAATACAATTATTCTGAACAACGGGGTGCAAATGCCGATACTCGGCTATGGCGTATTTCAGGTTCCCGACGCGACCCAATGCGAGCAGAGTGTGTATGACGCTATCACGACCGGCTACCGCTTGATCGACACAGCTGCATCCTACAAGAACGAGGAGGCGGTTGGCCGTGGTGTCATGTCTACGTGCAGAACGCTAAAGAGACCCTCAATCCTCACAAGCATCCGACGCTCGTGGCTCTTGGAGAAAAGTATAGCAAGACTCCAGCGCAAATCATGTTGCGATGGCACATTCAAATCGGGAATAGCGCGATCCCGAAATCTGTGAATGCGAGCCGTATCAAAGAGAACTTCGCGGTGTTTGATTTCGCTCTAACGCTGGAAGAAATCTTGTGCATCGAAAAACTCGATACAGGCGTTCGCGGCGGTCCTGATCCAGAAGTCATCACCACAAAGACATTCGCATTCTCAATCGACAACAGTCCGGAGGCTGACAATTCAAATCGCGAATGAATGAGGGCTTAAGCGGAAAACATTAGAGGCAGATTAACTGATCGGCAAGGAGAAGAACTATGGACATCGAAAAAAGCATTTCACATCCATCAAATGGTCGGCAGGAAGAGCGCGGGCCCGCTATGCCGGACCGCCGGAAATTCCTGGTCGCGGGGCTGGGATTGGCGGCGACCTCGTTGCTGCCTCGCATTACCGTGGGAGCAGAAGCGACGCAATCCGTTGCCAAAACTTCACATCCGGCCAGCCTGTCGCGCCGCAAGCTCGGCTCGCTGGAAGTTTCATCGGTCGGTATCGGCGTGCAAAATATGAGCCGCACTTACCAGACGACGATACCTACCCGGGCCGAGATGATCAACATCATCCGAGAAGCCTACGACCGCACCGTAACTTTCTTCGACGCCGCCGAGGCCTATGGCCCTCATGAGGTGGAGCGGATACTCGGCGAAGGCATCGCGCCGTTCCGGAACAAGGTGGTGATCACGTCGAAGTTCGGCTGGAACATCGATCTGGAGACGGGCGAGCGACGCCCTGGGCTCAATAGCCGACCGGAGCACATTAAGCTCGCCGTCGAGGGCATGCTCAAGCGTCTGCGCACCGATCGCATCGATCTGCTCTACCAGCACCGGGTCGATCCGCAGGTACCGATCGAAGACGTAGCAGGGGCGATCAAGGACCTGATGGCGCAAGGTAAGGTTCTGCATTGGGGCCTGTCCGAGCCGGGACTGCAGACCGTCCGCCGGGCACATGCCGTGCAGCCGCTCTCGGCGATTCAAAACGAGTATTCGATGCTTTGGCGCGGCCCGGAAAAAGAGGTCATACCGCTTTGCGAAGAGCTGGGGATCGGTTTCGTGCCGTGGAGTCCGCTCGGCGTGGGCTTTCTGACTGGTGCCATCGACGCAAATACACGGTTCGCACCCGGTGACATTCGCGGCGTCGAGTCACGGTTCTCGCCGGAGAATCTGCCGCACAACCTGGCCCTTGTTGCTCTCCTGAAGAAATGGGCAGAGCAGAAGCAGGCGACCCCGGCGCAGATCTCGCTGGCGTGGCTGATGGCGCAAAAGCCGTGGATCGTGCCCATCCCCGGCACGACACAGATGCCGCATATGATCGAGAACACCGGCGCGGCTGCCGTTCGATTTACTCCCACCGAACTCGCTCAGCTGAATTCGTCTGTCAGGGCTATCGAGATCCGGGGTCAACGTCTGCCGGACGCAGTGCTGGCGTTCTCGGCCGTGGAGGCACCGCCGAAATAATAAGAGCGGTATGAAAAATTGATAAGGGGTGAGCACAAGAATCCGGGTCTGAAAAATTAGCACAGTAAAACGAAAAGGGTTAGCTCTCAAGGCTAACCCTTTGTAATTCTTGTTACGAAAAATTGATTGAACCCCTGAGCACAAGACTCTGGAGAAATTAATTAGCACAAATTTAGCACAGTCGAATGAAAAAGGGCTGACCGATGAAGGTCAACCCTTTGATTTCTTGGTGGAGCTGAGGGGGAATCTCACGCGCTTCGCTTCCACAGGGGGCCAGCCCCCTATGGCGGCCGATGAGTCCGGCCTGTGACCCCCGAAGCATGAGGGAAATCCTTCCCCTCAAACTCCCTTTGGTTCGATCCCCCTCAAGATGAAATAAAAAAGGCCGGCAGTATCTGCCGACCTTTTGTTATTTCTTGGTGGAGCTGAGGGGGATCGAACCCCTGACCCCAAGACTGCCAGCCTTGTGCTCTCCCAGCTGAGCTACAGCCCCGAAAACCATCGTAAAACAGGTGCTTAATGTAACATCACGAAATGTCCTTGTCAAGAAAAAAGACTGCATTCACTGCGCTTGTACCTTATGTTGACAGCATTCATCCGATAGGATAGACTCGGCATATGAAAAAATTGCTCCTTCTTCTGATACTTTGCGCCTGGCCGGTTACGGCATCCGCGCATCCGGGAAAAACCGATAAATACGGCGGGCATATGTGCCTCAAGGGATGTGAAGAATGGAGGTTGTTCTACAAGGAATATCATCTCCATGACAAGGACGGGAGGCCGATACGCATGAGCAGGAAGAAGACCGCCGCCCCCGAGCATGCGGAGCTTCTCAGCGCGGCAGCCGCGACTGTTGTCCTTGAGCCGATGTCCGCCGCTGTTCAGACCGTCACCGTTTACCGCTCCGTAACGACCGTTTACGAGGAAGATGTCTTTTTTTCAAACCCGCTGCTTTGGGCACTCCTTGTACTTCTTCTGTTGCTTCTCTTGCTGCGGCGTAACCGCAAAGAACCTGAAAATCCACGGCCGTAGCATCCTGCCCGGGATACCTGCCGTAGCGTGACCCCGGCATAAGGGGAGGGAAGGGCCGGGAAGGCGCTGTCCGCATCAATTCTGTAGCAAAAAAATGTGAAAACTGTATATAATAAGGCCATGGAAGAACAGCAGGGCAAAAAAGACGCTCCGCAACCGCCTGCTCCTCAAGTTGAAAAGGAAATTCCCCTCGATACCCGCCTGTTGTCCGAAGCCGTCATCGAACTAAATATCTCTCGAAAAAATGTGGGGATTTATCCCCCCGGCCACATACAGATCACGAAGAGCATCGACAGGGCGTTCGATCTTCTCCAGAAGCTGTTCGAAATCCGCGCCGAGATGACCCTTGGCGTGGCCAAGGACACCCTGCTGGTAGGCCAGAACTATCTTGACCGGAAAAATCCGGTGTACCGCGACTTCGCCCTTTCCATGAATCAGCAGGAGATAGCGGCGGTCACTTTTGTCCGAGGCCTGGACAAGGATGAATTGGTCCGGTTTCACCGCATCCTTACGACCAAACCGGATGACATCAGGGCGGCGGGCGGGATAGAAAAGGTCATGTCGGTAACCGCGATCCAGCATATCAGGATTGTGGCCGTCAATTACGCCGGTTTTCATGTGACCGAGGAACAGGAGATTTTCAGGCCGCAGGCAAAACGGACCGATACGACAGGCGCCGATGCATGGCAGGACTTCGTGTCGCACCTCGCCGCAGGCACGCTCGCCGGCCGGGGCGAGGGCGTGTCCTTGAAGGACGCCGAGCAGATCGACCCCGCGGAGCTAGCCCGGCTCCTGAACGAACGCAAGCTCGACACGAACGCGGCCATCCAGAGCTATGACCGGATCATCTCGACGCACATGCGCGGCGCAGCCGAGAAAAAACTCACGCAGGAGCAGTCGAGGACGCTGGAAAGCCTCAATACCCTGATCAAGGACCTGCATCCGGAGCTGAGAAAACAGTTTTTGTCGGTCGCGTTCGAGCGCGCTTCGGCGAGCGCATCTCCCGCCGGGGCGGAGGAGATCATCGGCGGTTTGACCGACGACATGGTGATCGAAATGCTCGGCCAGGCCAGCGCCGAGGGAAGAGAAATCTCCCCCACGCTGACGGGGCTCATCGGAAAGCTTGCACGGGCGCATGGAGACGCCCCCGCGGGGGCGTCTGACAAGGGGGGCGCAGGCGCGCCGGACGCCCGTTCCTCGCCGGTCATTCTGCCGGAGCATGTTCAAAAGCTTTTTGACCGTGAAAAGTATGAAACGTACGTGACGTCGGATTACGAGGCGATGCTGAAACAGATGTCGGAAACGTCCCCCGTTGCGACAGTGCCGTTTCCCCTGCACGAGTTCGAGGCGAGCCTCGATGACGTTCGTCTCGATTTTCAGATCGGCCGCGCCCTGCTCGCGTTCATGGAGGAAAACATCGATGAGGAAGACTACCGGGAATTCGCCCGGAAACTCATCGCGATCGCGCCCGGTTTCCTCGAAACAGGCAATTTCGAGCTCCTGTGGGACATTTCCGAGACCCTTCGCAGGCATACCGCGGACAAGTCGGTCCAAGGCATCAGGGTCGCGGCTGAGGAAACCCGCACGCTGTTCTCGGACCCGGAATTCATAGCGAAGGCGTTGTATGCCTTCGAGGTCTGGATGAGGGACAAGGGCCAGGAGGCAGCCGGCTTGATACAGGCCCTCGGCCCTGCGACCATACCCGGGCTCATGGATATTTTCAGCAAGGATGAATCGTTCGGCGGGAGGCGGGTTTTGTTCAATCTCCTCTGTATGTTCGGTGAACCTGCCGTGCGGGAGGCGGAGCAGCGCCTTGACGACCCCCGGGCGTATTACGTGAGGAACCTCCTCATTTTCATACGCCGGGCGGGAGGCCCGTCGTCCATTCCTCACGTCAGACCGCTGCTGCAGCATCGGAATCCGGCCGTGAGCATGGAGGCGTTGAACACCCTGATGAAGTTCAAGGACCCGGAGTCGGTAAAGCATCTTCGCGACACGATCCATTCATCCGATCCCGATTTGGCATCGCAGGCCGTTTTCCTGGCGGGCCAGTATCGCGTCTCGGACGTCACCGGGGACGTTCTGTCGCGGATCAAGCGGGTCATTCTCTTTGACACCGATTATGCCGTGAACGGGGAGATCATCAGGGCACTCGGCGAGATCGGCGATCCCCGGGCAATTCCCGAGCTGGAGAAGCTCGCCCGCGCGACCTTATCGCTCTACCCGAAGAGCCACATGCGGATGAAGGAAACGATTTTTGAATCGCTCGCCCGATATCCGCGTGAGCGGTTGACGCAGCTCCTCAGGATCGGGGAGGGGCTGAACAGCGACAAGATCAGGAGAAGCTGCCGGAAATTCGTGGAGCAGGCGGGATAGTATTAAGGATTGCGCGGCATAATAGTCTCAAAATAGCTTCTGCAAAATTCGAATCCCCAATAGTTGTCATCCCCGAGTGCCTCTATCGGGGATCCATTTTGTCGATATAAATAAATGGATTCCCGCTCAGATCAGAAGCGTTGCGGGAATGACATTAAATAATAACAGGAAACGCTATGGCCGAATATGATTTTCAGGAAGGTTTGGCAAGGGTAATTTCTCAGCTCACCGCGGCCGTTACGAACACGGGGCTCTATTCTCCGGCGCACCCCCAGGTGGCCCTGTATGTCGAGAAGGCGCATACCGTTCTTGCGGAGATGCTCCAGTACAAACCGGAAGTGACAGTCATTCTTTTCGGCAACGAGCTCATAGCGGAAAACAGGCAACTGCAGGCAGCGGGGGCCGCATCGTATGTCGGCAGTTTCGCGAGGATCCTGAAGAAAAAGGCGGTTGAGCGCCTCACCTTCGTTGCGGGCCTGCCGAAATCCGAACTCCAGGCCCTGATCCAGGACCTCGCTTCTCCCGACGCGCTCTCGGTCCGTTCTTCTTCGTTCATCAAGCTCGGGAAGGTGGAACTCAGGGTCAAGATGCGGGACGAGGGGCCGGATGCGCCTGGCGGGGACAGCGCAGTATTCGCATCAGACGCGGCGGCGCTGGTTGATGCGCCGCAGGAGGCGGTCAAGGAACTGCTCGACCTTACTGAGGCCGAACTGGATGAGCTCAAGGAACTGTACCTCAGCATCAAGCGTCACAAGAAAATCGATGTGCACGGCGTGGACGATATCGTGAAGGGCTTTATCAAAGGGTTCCGTCAGGAGATCAACCCGCTGAGCCTGCTGGCGTCCCTCAAGTCAACGCACGAGTATACGTTCACCCACGTTACGAATGTCTGCATCCTGACCA